>JAIMAZ010000019.1 GCA_023511695.1 Ignavibacterium sp. | reverse complement strand
CCTCATAAGGGATGGACTTAAAGCTATTTTATATCAAAATCAATTTGATGAAGAACTTATTACAAAATGCATTAAGCTAAAAGCTGCAGTGGTCGAAAATGATGAACAGGAAAAATCCGGTTTAAGAAAAATTCTTAACCTTGGTCATACTTTTGCCCATGCCTTCGAATCAACAATAAATTTTAGAATTAAACATGGTGAGGCAGTAATTGCAGGTATTTTTGCTTCGTTAATTGTTTCTGAAAAAGTTGGGCTGATAAACAAAAATGATTTAAACAAGTATTTGACAGACTTTTATTTCTTACCGCTGAATAAAGAAATTGTTAAGGCCGATAGAAGTGAGATTATAAACTTTATGAAATCAGATAAAAAATCTTCTCAAGGAAAGATTAAGTTAGTGCTGGCTTCAAAACCGGGAGAAATTTTTATTGATTTTCATGTTAATGACAAAATCGTCAAATATGCATTAAATAAGTTATTTGAAATCATTAGGAAGGTTTAAAAAGAAAACTGTTGGATGGTGAGGGCGACATCCAACAGTTTCGTGTGTCATTTTTGGAGGGATGCTATGCTTAAACTATTTCGTCTAATAAATGACAAGCTTGGTGCCACTTATTTCGCTTTTTCCTTTGTTTGATTTTGTTAATTTTTTTAGCGAAAAATCCAGTTTCTGGAAATATTTACAGGTATTTTTAACTTTTTACCGATCGTATTTGAATGAAAGGAGATTAAAAAATGGCTGAATTACTTGTTAACAAGGATTTAGACCTGAAAGAAGAAATTTTAAAACTTAAAAAACAGTTGAATGCTGTTATGCTGGCTCATTACTATCAGGAATCAGAAATTCAGGACATTGCAGATTTTGTTGGTGATAGTCTTGAACTTGCCAGAAAAGCTAAGTCAACGGATGCAGATGTTATTGTTTTTGCCGGAGTTCATTTTATGGCTGAAACGGCAAAAATCCTAAATCCTAATAAGTTGGTTTTAATTCCGGATCTGGAAGCAAGTTGTTCGCTCGCAGAAGGTTGTCCTGCTGATGAATTCAAAAAATTCCGAGAAGCACATCCTGAGCATATTGCTATTACTTACATAAACTGTACTGCTGAAGTAAAAGCACTCAGCGATATAATTTGCACTTCAAGCAATGCAGAAAAAATTATTAATCAGATACCACCAGAAAAACCAATATTATTTTCACCCGATAGAAATCTTGGGAAGTACCTTATTAAAAAAACCGGAAGAGAAATGCTTCTCTGGGATGGAAGCTGCATCGTTCATGAAACTTTTAGCGAAAGGAAAATTCTTGAATTAAAAGTTCGTTATCCTGAAGCAAAGCTTATTGCTCATCCCGAATGTGAAGAACCTGTTTTAATGCACGCTGATTTTATTGGCTCGACAAGCAAGTTGTTAAAATTTGTTCAGGAAGATTCTGCTAATAGTTACATCGTCGCAACTGAAACAGGAATAATTCACCAGATGAAAAAAGTTTGCCCGGAAAAGATTTTTATTCCTGCTCCACCTCAGGATGAGTCTTGTTCCTGTAATGAATGTCCATATATGAAATTAAACACTATGGAAAAAGTATATCTGTGTATGAAAAATAAATTCCCGGAAATTGTTCTTGATGAAGAATTAAGATTGAAAGCTCTTAAACCAATTGAAAAAATGTTGGAGATGAGTTAATACTCAGCATTTCTTCAATTGAATTTTGAAGGTTGTTCCTTCGCCGGGAATAGAAGATTTAACAAATATTTTTCCTCCGTGATAGCCTTCTATTATTCTTTTTGATAAACTGAGTCCTAAACCCCAGCCGCGCTTTTTAGTGCTGTAGCCAGGACGGAAAACATCTTTTCTTCTCTTTAAATCTATTCCTTTTCCGTTATCGGTAACTTCAACCTCTGCAAACTTTTTGCTTGCCAAAATTTCTATTGAGATTATTCCATTTTTATCTTCAATTGCATCGAGAGCATTTTTAATAAGATTTTCAATTACCCATTCGAATAAATCAGAATTAATCATTGCACAAAGATTTTTATCTCCACTGATTTTTAACTCAACAGTTTTACCTGTTTGAGGAAGTCTTCTGTTAAAATAATCAGTTACTTTCGTTACTTCCTCAAACAAATTTTGTGGTTTTAAGTCAGGTTTACTCCCAATCTTTGAAAAACGGATTGTTATTTTATTCAACTTTTCAACATCATTGGAAATTTCTTCTGCAATGTCGAGCACTTTATTCGGATCGTTGTAATTAATTTTAAGCATTTCAAGCCAGCCCATCAAACTTGAAATTGGAGTTCCAAATTGATGTGCAGTTTCTTTTGCCATTCCAACCCAAATATTACTTTGCTCTGATCTTTTTATATAACTAAATCCAATATAACCAAGAAGTATAAAAAGCGCAGCAATTCCAATCTGTAGATAAGGATAAAACTGAAGTTGTTTTATTAATTCCGAATCACCATAATGTATTCGTGTGAGAATGAGAGTATCAGCATAAGTAATATTAATCGGAGGATGAATCTCATCCATTTCTTTCAGCATTTTATAAAGAAGCTTTTCCTGTTCTGCTCTTGAAAGAGTAGTGTCCAGTTGAATGTTACGAAAATCTGTTTTGTTATCGAGATTTATATTATCGTCTTTATCAGTGAGAATTAAAGGAAAGTCAATTGGTTTTATGATATTATCAAAAAGAAAAGTTATATCTGCATCAGGATTATCTGTATTGGCAATGTATTCAATTCCTTTTGCATATAGTTCAACTATTTGCCGTTCTTTTTCCTGCAATTTTACTACAAGCTGATTAGTGTAATAGAGCGTTCCGAAAGCAATTAAAAGTGCAAAAATTATCAGAATGAATTTGAAATTTACAGAGGCAGGTCCGCCTGACATTTTCATAAATTGATTTCTCTTTTTATCAAAATTCTGAAGATATTATTCCAAAATCCAGCCGAATAAAAATCCACTTTGTAAAATTTATTTATTAACCCAAAAAGTTTGTTTTCTTTTCGGACCAACAGATACTATACTGATATTTATTCCAGAGTGTTTAGATATAAAGTTTAAATACTCTTTTGTTTTGGATGGTAAATCTTCATAAGAGGTACAGGAAGTGATATCTTCCATCCAGCCATCAACTTCTTCATAGATTGGAGTTACATTATTTAGCTGTTCAACATTTGTGGGAAAGGTTTTTAATCTTTTACCATTTAACTCATAACCAATACATACTTTAATTTTTTCATAGTTACTCAAAACATCGAGTTTGGTAACTGCAGCTGAAGTAATTCCATTTATCATTTTTGAATAAGCAACTAGAAACGCATCAAACCAACCACAGCGTCGTGGGCGTCCGGTTGTGGCTCCGAATTCAGCACCAATTTGTCTGAGCTTTTCACCTTCTTCATCAGTTAATTCAGTAGGGAAAGGACCATTCCCAACTCGCGTTGTATATGCTTTAACAATGCCAATAACTGAATCGATTTTTGTCGGAGGAATGCCTGTGCCTGTGCAAGCTCCTCCAGAAGTTGGGTTACTTGAAGTAACAAAAGGATAAGTACCATGGTCAACATCAAGAAAAGTTCCTTGTGCTCCTTCAAGCAGCACGGATTTCCCTTCGTCCAATGCCTGATTTAAGAATGCGGGAACATCTTTAATGTATTTATCTATTGCTTTGTCGAATTCAAGATATTGTTTTACTATTGCTTCAACATCTAAACCTTCGTGAGAATAAATTTTCTGTAGCAAATCATTTTTTTCTTTTAAATTCATTCTGATTTTCTTTTCCAGTTCAGCACGATTCAATAAATCAACTATTCGAATTCCTTTGCGGGCATATTTATCAATATAACAGGGACCAATACCTCTGCCTGTTGTCCCGATTTTTTGTTCTCCCAATTCACTTATTGAATCAAGCAGTTTGTGGTAAGGCATTATCAGGTGTGCATTCTGACTGATGAATAACCTTCCATCTACACTAATTCCGTGAGATTCAAGCAAAGCAATTTCTTCGAGTAATGCTTGCGGGTCAATTACAACTCCATTACCAATTACACAAATTACATTTTCTCTTAATATTCCAGAAGGAATGAGATGAAGGATATATTGTTTTTCACCAATCATAACTGTATGACCGGCATTCGCTCCTCCCTGATAGCGAGCAACTATATCAAATTTTTCACTTAGAATATCTACAATTTTACCTTTGCCTTCATCGCCCCACTGTGAGCCGACAAGTACGGTTGCACTCATTTGAATTCCTGTTAAGATGGGATTGTTTGAACATAATAAAACTCCGGTTTTTAGCCGGAGTTTTAATTAATTTTATTAAAAGCTTTTGACAGCGTCTTCAACTGATTCGTATGTTTCGAATATTGTGATAAGCTTTGTTATAATCAGAAGACTTTCAATCTTATCACCAACATTAGCAAGCTTAAGATTTCCATTCTCCTTTTTCATTGTTGTTAATCCGCTGATTAGCATTCCTAAACCAGAGCTGTTCATAAATTTTACCCCGGCAAGATCAACAACTACATTTTTCTTTCCTTCATCAATCAGTTTGTGTAAAAGTTCATTAAAATCTTTCGTATCGTCACCGCCCATAACATCACCTTTAAGCTCAACAACAACTGCATTGTACTTTTCATAAGTTTTAATTTTCATAAATAATCTCCAAAAAATGTTTGTGTGAAATTAAAGAAGCAGGCTTACTCATGCAAGTAAGTTTTATCATATTTATTTGCCAATCATCATTTTAATCAAGACTTTTTATTTTTGTAGTGTATTTTAGGAACAACTAAAATAAAACCTCGTCTAAAGCTTATGAATTCTGACAATAAAAAAGAAGATATGGAACAACCCAAAATATTAACTCTCGATGACGATTTTTCGTTAATTAAACAGTTTATTGATGGTGATGATAATGCTTTTAAAGTTCTTGTAAACCGACATAAAGAAAAAGTTAGAAATATAATCTATCTTACTTTGATGGAGCCTGATGTAATTGACGATATTGCGCAGGATGTCTTTATTACTGTTTTCAAGAATCTTAAACACTTCAGGTTTGAATCTCAGTTTACAACGTGGCTCTATAGAATTACGGTAAATAAATGTAAAGACTACTTGAGAAAGAAAAATGTCAGGAAAATATTTTCGCCAATTAAAGATGAAGAAGAAGATATTGCTTCATTCAGAATTAATGAAGATCCTGATATTAAAGAAATTGTCAGAAATGCAATCAGCAAATTACCGGATAAATTAAGAATTCCGCTTGTGCTAAGAGATATGGAAGGATTTAGTTATCAGGAAATTGCTGAAACACTTAATTGTGAAATTGGAACAGTTAAATCGAGAATTTTCAGAGCAAGAGAAGCTTTGAAGAAAATTCTTGAACCACTTGAAAAGGAGTTGTTTGTATGAAGAATAACAGATACGACATTGAAATGCTTTCAGCTTATCTTGATGGTGAACTATCTCCAAAAGAAAAGTTTTACATCGAGGAAAAAATTAAATCATCGCTTGAACTTCAGCGAAAGCTGGATGAACTAAAAAAATTAAAAGCTATTACCTCAGAAGCTAAACCTGATCTTACAGAATCTTACTACTTCGAAGCAAGATTAATGGCTTCACTTAATTCATCTGAGAGTAAGTCAGAAAAAATTAAAAAATGGATTCCGGCATTCACCTTTACTTCATTAGCTGTTGCTTTGATTTTTGTTTTAAGTCTTAATCCTTCATTCTTAATGAATATTATAGAACAACAGAAAGGAAACCTTGCAGATTTTTACAAATCCAATTTAAAGCCATTGCTCTATGCAGCTAATCTTACCAGTGAAGATATTTTTAACTTTGCACTTTATGAAGAACTTCCGCTCGATCCTTCTAACACTCAGACATTAAAATTGAGTTACGACCAAACAGGAAAAGAATTTTTCGAAATACGACAGAACACTGAAAAGAAAGCACAGAACAATCTTCAGAACTTTGTTGCTGCACTTGAATTGAATGAATCAGAACAAAAGCAGATGGATTCATTACTAAAGATTTATTCGGAAAAAATATCTGCACAAGTTTTAGTGAATGATAAAAATGCAATTGCAATAAATCCAAACATTTGGAATCTCAGAAAAGCTGTTCTTGCTGATATTCTTTCGTTTGCACGAAAACACGGAAATGAAAACTTTCAGAAAATTGCTCCGGTTGGAAATATACCTTCATTTGATAAAAATGTTGTCTGGCTTGAAAGAGTTAAAACTACTTCTCCAAAAGACTTTATTATTTGTACACCTGACACCGTTTTTTCTGCTGAGTTGAATTTTGATATGGCTCAATTAAATAGTGAAATGAAAAAAGTTGCTGAAGAAATGAAACAGGTTGCAGATGAAAAGAAAAAACAGCAGTTAGTATTCAACTTTAAGATTGATAGTTCTTTGGCAGGATTAAAAGATAAAATAAAATCGGATAAGAACTTTAGAGTTTTTGTTCACAACAATGGTGTTCAGGTTCATCTGCAGGAAATAAATATTCCTGAAGTTGATTTACCAAACTTTGATTCAATTGCTTCAATCATAAGTGAAGCAACAAGAAACTTCACGGTTGTTAGTGTTGGTTCCCCTGAGTTGCCTGAAGTTCCGGAAACAAGAAATTTTGTGATTAAGAAAGAAGGCACCCTTAATACATCCTTAAGAAACAGGGAAGTGAATATTGATTCTGTAATTGAAGAGAACAATAAACGGATTGAAATCAATAATAAGAAACGACAATCGTCGAATAGAATTTATAATGATTCTTCATTAAATGAAGTTAAAACAATGGTCGATAGTCTTATAATCAAACAGAATGAAGAATTAAAACGACAAATTGAACAATTAAGAAAAGAGATTGAGAAATTCAGACAGGATCTGCAAAATCTTAACAATCGTCAGAAGATTGAAGAATATGAAGAGATTATAAAATTACTCGAAGAGCAAATAGAAATATAAAATCAGTTTTACCGGTAATCATTTAATTCAACCATTCATTTAACTTAGCGCCGCTTATAATACATTCCTTTGCCTTTTGCCTTGTTTAGTTTAATTTTCCAATGAACAAGAAATAAATATGAATGTACTTGTACAGATTACATAAAAATATTCATCTCACAATTAGTCTGCTTTCTTTACTGATTTTATTTGCAGTTATTACTTTCTGGGGCGGCAGTAATTCAAAATTAATTCTTTTCACTCAGGATATTGTTACTCTTATATTACTTTTTTCTTTGACCGTTCAGATAAAAGAATATATCAGAAAAAATAAAATATCATTTCTAAGTCTGACATTTGCTGTTGCCTCTTTATTGGGAATTTTACTGATGACTATCTGGTTCTCTCGGATGTTTATGGACCAACTAATTCAAAAGTTAAATTCTGAAATTTCTATTTTTAGTTTTACCTCAAATTTAATCGGCACAGTTTATCTCTTTCTTTTTGTTTTCGGAACAGCTGCTGTTTTTGTTGTACTGAAAGAATATTATTTCTCGCGAAGAACAAAATTTAATCCTATATACTTTCGACTGCTGGTTATTTTTGGAATACTTTCTGCTGTTTCTTTCACACTGTTCAAAGATGTCAACGAATCAATTTCAGTTGGCTTTATGGTTGTAACAATTCTGTTGATAATTCAGAACTCCTTAGGAATATCCTGGATTGCATTTTTAACGAAAAGCGAAAAATATAAACTGCTTATTATTTCAGTTGTTATTACAATACTTGCATCGGTGTTAATTGGTTACACTTCATCTGAAACTCTTCACGCTAAAACATTAATGACTTATTCGATTGGATTTTATAAACTTTCTGTTTTGGTTTTAATCTATGCGATAATTTACTTCGGTGTTTTACTATTCACAGTTCTGTTTCATTTACCAACGGCAGAAGCATTTGATAGAAAAGCTGAAGAAGTTTCCTCTCTGCATTTGTTTTCAAGTCTAATTAATCAGGTGTTAGACTTTGATGAGCTTGCTGATACAATAACTGACTTAACAAGAAAAGTTAGCGGTGCTGATGCTTCGTGGTTTGTTCTGAAAAATGATTCTACCTTTCATACTATTTCACAAAAAAACATTTCAGCAAATGATACAGATACTATAAATAATTATTTGCTTTATTCCGGAGAGTGTAAAAGTTTAACTAAAGCCAAAATCTGTTCTTTGGAAAAAACTGTAGTCAAAACTAGATTAAGCGAACAATTTAGCTCAGTTATAATCTCTCCTTTAAGGGCTCAGTCTGAAATTAAAGGATATTTAATTGCCGCAAGAAAAAGTGGACTTCTGTTTTTTGAAGATGAAGCCAAAGCAATAAATGCATTTTCTGATTATGCGTCGATTGCTTTGGAAAATTCCAGATTGCTTAAAGAATCTATTGAAAAAGAAAGATTGGAAAAAGAGCTTGATGTTGCCCGTGAAATGCAGAAGAAATTGCTGCCTGCTTCTGATCCGGATTTGAAGGAAATACAAATTTGTTCAGTCTTTATACCAGCATTTGAAGTCGGTGGTGATTTTTATGATTTCTATACAGATAAAAAAGAAGAATTTTCATTTGTTATTGGTGATGTTGCAGGAAAAGGCATTTCTGCAGCTTTCGTTATGGCTGAAGTGAAAGGGATTTTTGAATCATTAACCAAAATTTTATCATCACCGAAAGAAATATTATTCAAAGCAAATCAGATTCTGGCAAGAACTTTACACAGAAAAAATTTTGTAAGTGCTTTATACGGTAAAATCAATATCGCAAGATCTGAATTTGAATTCGCAAGAGCAGGTCATTGTCCGGCAATACTTATAAGAGACGGAGAATTGTTCACATATCAACCAAAAGGTTTGGCATTAGGGCTGGATTATACTGAAAGCTTTTCTGATAATCTTGAGGAAGTTAAAATTACTTTAGAGAAAAATGACACACTTATATTTTATACTGATGGTATAACTGAATCTAAAAACAAATTCAATGAAGATTTTGGTGAATTCAGATTTATTGATGCGATTAAAGCACATTCTCATAAAAATGTAAATCAGATTGCTCAGGAAATTATTTCTCAGATATCATTATTTACTAACGATTCAACTCAGTATGATGATATAACTTTACTTATATTACGGTGGAATAAAAATTAAAGGGATAAATCAATGGCAGAATTCAACACAACATTAAAAGAACAAGGCGAGATTAGTATTATTAAACTTAAAGGTTTTCTTGATGCTCATACAGCACCTGTTCTTGAAAGTAAATTTGATGAACTTATCAAAAACAACAAATACAAAATTGTTGTTGACTTTCAGGATCTTGCGTACATAAGCTCCGCAGGTTTAGGAGTATTTATGGCTTATATAGAAAAAGTCAGGGAGAATCAAGGTGATATAAAACTCGCTTCAATGAGCGACAAAGTTTATAACATCTTTGATCTTCTCGGCTTTCCTCTTCTTTACGAAATATTTAAAACAGAGGAAGAAGCAATTAAAAAATTCAGTGAGTAATTATCGTGAAAACCCAAAAGCTGATAGTTAAAAGCAGAACAGAAAATCTCTCAAGAATTAGAGATTTTGTAAGTTCAAACGCATTGGAAGCAGGATTCAACAAAGATCAAATTGATGAAATGATTCTTGCTGTTGATGAAGCCTGCACAAATGTAATTAAACACGCTTACAATTATTCTCCAGATGGTGAAATTCGCATTGAAATAAGATTCGATAAATCTGCTTTTACTATCACGATTGAAGATGAGGGAGTTTCATTCAACCCTGATGTTGTTCCTGCACCTGATTTACAAAAATATTATCGCGAACATCGTGTGGGTGGATTGGGAATGTATCTGATGAAAACATTAATGGATGATGTTGAATACAAATCTGAGCCGGGAAAATTTAATCGTGTATCTTTAACTAAAAAATTAAAAACTACCTGATTATGTCAGAAGTTGATAGCTTAAGAGTAAAGAGAAATCTTACAGCACTTGTTGAATTCAGCCGTGTTATAAACTCAAGTCTTGAACTTGATTTTATTCTGAACAATTTATTGCTCACTTGTCTTGGAAAATTTTTAGCTGTAAGAGGTCTCGTTGCATTAAAGAATGACAATGGATTTGAAATTAAACTATCAAAAGGAATTCCTCAGGAAATATTATCATCTTTTCCCAAAAAAGTCATTGGTGATGACTGCAAATTCAAAGCTGAGCTGAATACATTTTTAGAATCAGCTCATCTTAAAATTTGTGAACAGATAAGTTCATCTACTGGCTGCATTGGTTTTGTTTGTCTCGGTGAAAAATTAAACAGCAGAGAATACACAGAAGATGATAAAGAATTTCTCAGAACAATTCTTAATATAGCTGCTACGGCAATTCAGAACTCAATTGTTGTGCAGGAACTTAAAAAAGTAAATCGTGAACTTGATTCGCGTATTCAAAGACTGAACTCACTTTTTGAGCTTAGCAAGGAATTCGGTTTGTTCTCAGAATCAAGTAAAGTTTCGCGTCTGCTCGTTTATTCTTTGATGGGACAATTTCTCGTTTCCAAATATGCCATTCTGAATTTTGAAGGTTCAGCAATTCAGGTTCTTGAATCAAAATTTCAAATAGATGAATTGCTGAACAACTTAAGAAAATATGATTACCAGAAAATTGATACTCCGTTAGAAAGAGATAAGATTGAAAAATTTTATCCTTCACTTTCTGAAATAGGAATTGATTTAATTGTTCCGATGCAAATTCAAGGAAAAGTTAAAGGACTGATAATACTCGGTAAAAGAGTTAACAATCTTGAATATTCTGATTACGATGTCGAATTTATTTATTCAGTTGGAAGTCTGGCAATTATATCACTTGAGAACAGAAGATTATTTAAAGAAGCTCTTGAAAAACAAAAGCTTGAAGAAGAGCTTGAATTTGCTCGAGATATTCAGCAAAATCTTTTACCATCTCAAATTCCACCGACAAACAATTTTGATATTGCTGCAATCAATCTTCCATCAAAACAAGTTGGAGGAGATTATTTCGACATAATTAAAGTTGATGAAGGTAAATACATCATTGCAATTGCAGATGTTTCGGGAAAAGGAATTCCTGCATCACTCTTGATGGCAAATATGCAGGCATTTTTACAGGTTATCAGTAAACAAAAAATTGACATTGCAACTGCAACAGCTCTGATAAATGATTTGATAACTCAAAATACTTCCGATGGAAGATTCATAACATTCTTCTGGGGTTTGCTTGATGATAATGAAAAGAAACTTACTTATGTTAATGCAGGACATAATCTGCCAATTCTTGTTCGGCAGAACAAAATTATAAGGTTATCAGAAGGAGGAATTATTCTTGGCCTTATGAAAACTATAATGCCATACAATTCATATTCAATTAATCTTGAAAGCGGAGATAAAATTATTCTTTTTACTGATGGAGTTTCTGAGGCAATGAATCCTTATTCTGAAGAATTTTCTGAGAACAGATTAGAACAGATTGCAATCAATACTAGTTCTCTTTCAGCGGCTGAAACGATGAACAACATCAGAAAAGAAATTGAAGAATTTGTACAAGGTGCACCGCAGTCTGATGATTTAACAATGCTTATAATAAGTGTAAAGTAAAAATGAAGCGAATTAAAGCATATATCATAAAGCATAAAGTTAGTATTGTAAAACTTATTACGATATTCCTTGCGCTTATTGCATTAGCGAATATTTATATCACTCTAAAAGTAAATGTAATTTCTAATGATGAATGTTTGTGGTTAGGAGAAAAAGTATCTGCGGATAGCGTTGCTTACTTTTTCAGAAGTGTAAAAGTTGATGGTGTTGCCTGGCAAGCAGGAATAAGAGATGGCGATCAACTTTTAAAGATAAATGATTATGTTGTCAGAAATGACCTGGTTGCACAGAGTGTACTTAATCTTGTTGAAGATGGGAAGTATGCAGATTATCTTGTTAAAAAACCTGACGGAACTCTTCTTCAAACTAAAGTTAAAATTAAAAAGTTAATAGCATTTGGTGCACTTACTTTTAACATTAGTGCGCTATTCTGGCTTGTTATCGGATTTCTGGTTTTTATTGCCAAACCTGATGGAAAGCAACAAAAATTATTTTTTCTGATCGGAGTCTTCTTTGTCTTTTCGACTTTTTTTAATCTTTTTCCGCAAACAACCAATTTATTTGAATTCATTTCTCAACACCAGATATTAAGTCTTTTTATTTATATAATAGCTTCAATTGGAGTTTCTGCATTACCATTTGCTTTTCTTTATTTCATCTGGATTTTCTTCAAGCCTTTAAAAATTGCTCAGAAAAAATGGATTAAAGTGTTATTTGTTGTGTTACCTTGCCTTGCATTTATCGATTCAATGTCCTTATTACCAGATATTTATAGGATGAGTCCCGATTTTTTTATGCAAAGCAGGAAATTTCAGTATCTGATGGGTATTATAAATACAATTACTTATAGTATTGCCGGTATAACATTGATCGTAATTTACTTCAAAGAGAAAGATAAGCAAGCCCGAAAACCAATTTTATTAATTATACTTTCTTTCGCATTGGCATTCGCTATTCAGATTTATATTTCAACAATTGCTCCTGTTTTAGCTGATACAATATTTAATTCACCCGAATATTATGCACCCGTTATTTTGCTTATTCTTGTTCCAATAATTTTTGCTTATGCTATCTTCAAATATCATTTACTTGATATGAGTACAGTAGTAATGAATACAATTTTTTACAGTATTGCTACTGCAACTGTTGTTGCCATTTACTTCTTAAGTGTTTATGGTTTGGGACATAGTTTAAGTAATCTGTTTGGTGCAGAAAGCCAGGGAATAATAGCAATTATTTTATTCACAATTTTTGCAATAAGGTTTCAATCAACGAAAGATAAAGCATTAAAGATTATCACACAGAAATTTTATCCTGAGGAGTTTGCTTATCAAAATGTTTTAGTAAAGTTCAGTAACGAAATTCCTACAGTAGTTGGAAAAGAAAATATTCTAAATCTTACATTAAAAACATTTGTTGATTCGCTGAGAATTAAAAAGTTTGCAATCCTTCTGGATGATTCCAAATCAAAGAGCTTAAAACTAATAAAGCAATTTGGTTTTACTAACAAGGATTGCGAACTGAATTTAACTTCAGTACAAAAATATTTTGAGGAGAAGCAACTTGTCAGTGCATATCCCGAATTAAGCAGAGAAGATTTTGAAAAGCTATTTGGTGAAAAAGCAAATGTTCTGATTGAAGAAGAAATCTATACAATCATTCCTTTGATTGTTAAATCAAAAGTTGTTGGTGTGTTACTCTTTGGGCTGAAATATTCAGGCTCTCAATTCAGCGGAAAAGATATTGAACTTTTATATGCTGCAGCCAATCAGTTGGCTATAGCAATTGAAAATGCTAGGCTATATCAAAGTGAAGTTGAAAAACAAAAAATTGAGCATGATTTGGAACTCGCACGAAATATTCAAAAAGGTCTTTTGCCGGCCTGTGTTCCTGAACTGAATGGATTAGATATTTGTGGTGAAATGATTCCTGCAATGCATGTTGGCGGAGATTATTATGATTTAATTTCTATTGACAATAAAAGAATTTTTATTGCTGTTGGTGATGTATCCGGAAAAGGATTATCTGCATCGTTATATATGACAAAACTTCAAACAATTATCAAGCTTTATTGTAAAGAGGGAAGTTCGCCAAAAGAAATTCTGGTTGATACAAACAAATTGATTTATGAATCGTTGGAACCAGGCGCTTTCATCACAATGACTTTGGCTTTATTTGATACTGAGAGGATGAAAGTTAAATTCTGTCGTGCAGGACATTTGCCTGTACTTCTGTTTGAAAATAATCGAGCAAAATTTTTACGCTCAAAGGGAATAGCTTTAGGATTAGATGGAGGAAGTTTATTTGAAAATAATCTTGAGGAATTGGAAATGGATATAAAGAGTGGACAAGTCTATTCATTTTTCACAGATGGAATAACAGAAACGATGAATGATAAAAATGATCTTTTCGGCGAAGAAAGACTACTTAAAATATTCAACAATAATTCTCATCTTAATTCGGCTGATATTATGAATAAGATTGATTCTGAAATCCAATTATTCAGAAATAATGCTGAGCAGCACGATGATATGACAATGGTGATTGTTAAAGTAAAATAATTAATCACAAAAGGAGTATCAGTCATGAAACTCTTAACAATTTTTTTCCTTTCCATATATTCAATCTTCCCTCAAATAAATGTTCAGGAAACTCAGATTACTGATGGTGTTGTTCATAAAAGGATTGTAAATCAATCTGATACCTTAGTAATTAACATTCTGAAAGTTGATATTAAAAGACCTGACTTAACAATTCGTGCAGTGAAAGCAAATGAACTTCTTGGAACAAAGGAAACAACCAGCCAGATGTTTGAAAGGTACAGATTATCCGGCTTTAATGTAATTGCAGCTATTAACGCTGATTTTTTTGAAGCTGATGGAGAAGTAGTCAGTAATATGATTTCAAATGGTGAAATTGTTAAAGCAGTTAAGTTTTCTGATTCGCCGTTTAATGAATTTACTAATTCTCAATTCGCGGTTGATAGTGATGATAATCTATTTGTTGATCAAATTGTTTATAGTGGAAATATAATTTTGCCAAATGGTATTTCAGAAGAAATTCATAGAATAAATTCTAAGCCAGATAGTAATAGCATAATTCTTTACAATCGTTTTCAGGGAAAGATAACACCTGATTTACCAAAGGAATGGTTTGTAGTAGATTTCGTATTGTTTCCATTGTATTCAGCTGGTGATACTTTGATATATCTGACAAATGGCAAAACAACATTTAGAAATTTTGAAGTACCCAAAGAAGGACTGATTCTTTCAGCAAACAATAAATATGGATACTATCTTAATAGAGAAATTCAAGTTGGAGATACAGTAAAGATAGTTAATGAGTTCTCACCAAAAATTAAAAACTTAAAATCTTTAATTGGTGGTTGGCCGGTTCTGGTAAAAGACGGACAGAATATGATTAGAAGAAATCCTTCACTTGAAGGAATCACAGAAAAATTTTCAGAGAATCGTCACCCAAGAAGTGGAATTGGTTTTTCTGAAGACAAAAAAACATTTTATATGATTACCGTTGATGGAAGACAGCAATCAAGCAGAGGTATGACTCTTCTGGAGTTTGCTAATTTGATGATTACAGAAGGAATTTATTATGGTTTGAATCTCGATGGTGGAGGTTCAACAACTATGGTAATAAATGGTAAAGTAGTTAATAATCCTTCGGATGCAACAGGAGAAAGATTGGTAGGGAATAGTCTGTTAATAATCCGTGAGTAAAAATTCTGCTTTGATTTTTTGAAGCGAATATTTTTATCTGTTGAAAAACTTTTGTGTTTGAACTTTTATTTCGAAAAAAATTTTTCAGAATGAATAGCTTAAACTGAATATTGTAATTCTTTGTGAGAAACCATCTGGTAGATCAGTATTACTTTCAGACTTTGATTGGGAATCATCATCAAACTTTACAACAGCTTTACCAATAAAATAACCAATTGAAGCTCCTAATATCACATCAGATAACCAATGATTATCACTATACATTCTTTGCCATAACGTAAGAACGGCTAATGAGTAAAGACCAACAGAGGCATAAGTATTATTTATCCTTTGTGATAAAATTGAAGATAAAGTAAAAGCAACTGTGGAATGTCCTGAAGGAAAAGATGAATAATCATTTGTTGTCTGAAAGAAATTAAAATTGAAATCTCCTTCATTCATATATGGTCTGCTTCTGCCTGTAGTAAATTTGATTATGGTAGTAGTTAAACCAGCATATAACAATCCTTCAAACAACATTCTTCCTGTAACAGATACATCTCTGTTTTTGAATATTTTGCCTCCAAAATAAAGTGAACCTGAAAGAATTGCTGCATAAGATATTTCACCATAAATTCTTCCGACTTCAGAAATATCATCCAAAGTTTTAGTTTTATTTCTTTGCCAGAACTCCCGGTTTTCCTGATCTATAACAAAAGCTGCACTTGTTAAAGCAGCAACCGAGCCCAAGGTAATCCAATCCTTTCTGTTAAAGTCTGATGGCGCTGAGAATAGTCTTACTCCGGTATTATAAACAGAAGTTACATCATCCTTAAAAGAAGGGATTATATCTGAAGAGTCAGAATTAGTTTCAACAGTCTGGGAGAATAAAGCTGAGTTAAAAATGAATAAAAAAAGAAAACAGATATAAATTTTCATATAGAAATTTAATTAGCATTTTAGATAAGAATTTCAGATGCACTGAAATAATTTTTTAATCAGTAATCTACTCTTATCAAAAATAAAAAAGCCGATGAACAATTCATCGGCTTAATTGCAAATTTATATGTGACTAAGAAAACTGAACTTTTTTCTTTGTTCTCTGTGCGTAGTCAACAACCAGAGCAGAAGCAACGAATATTGAAGAGTATGTTCCGATTATAATACCAAATAACAAAGTAAATGAGAAAGCTCTTAAAACATCACCGCCTAAAAGAAACAAGACGAAAACAGCAAGTAATGTTGTAAGTCCTGTAATTATAGTTCTGCTCATAGTTTGATTGATGCTCCTGTTAATAAGTTCTTCTAACGGCATCGTTTTATGTATTTTCATATTCTCACGAATTCTGTCAAACACAATTACAGTGTCATTGATTGAATAACCAACAAGAGTTAGAAAGGCTGCAACAACAGGTAAGTCAATTTCTAGATTTAAACCCGGAATAAGTCCATAAAGCAATGCATAGAGTCCAACTGTAATAAGAACATCGTGGAATAGGGCAATTACTGCACCAACTGCAAATACAAATTTAAATCTGAAGCCAAGATAAATCAGAATTACAACAAGAGATAAAAGCACTGCGAGAACAGCATCTCTCTTGAGTTCCTCTCCGATTTTGGGCCCGACTCTATCTTCCTTAACAACCTGAAATGGATTGTCTTTAACTTTTTCGCGAAGAACTTCTTTTATCCAGTCAGCAATACCAACTCTCACTATCATTTGTTTGTTATCGAGTTCTTCAGAAATTTTACCGGTTTGAAAACCCTGTGCAAATAATTCAGCAATCATCAGGTTGGTTGTATCCGGATTATCAAATTCAATTGTAACTGAGTTCATTGTTGAATCAACAACTTTATAAGGAACTCCGGGAAGAATTTTATTTATGTTTTCTCTGATTCTATCAACAACTTTCGGATAAATTTCATTCGGAATCTCCTGCAATTCGGTTCTTACAAGTATTCCTGTCTCAGCACCGAAAGTTCTTACTTCAACAGCACCCAGTCCAATGTTTGCAAGATCATTTCTGATTTTTGCTACTTCAACTGGCTTCTCAAACTGGAGTACAATTTCACTTCCACCTTTGAAATCTATTCCAAAGACAAGTCCACGAAATGCTACATTCAGCATTCCAACAAGAAACAATGCAATAGAAAGGATGTAGAATGTTTTTCTCATTCCCATCCAATTGACATTTAAGTTATGAAATATTCTCATTGAACAATAAACTCCTTAATCTTTTTAACCGATAGAAATTTTTGCACCTTTCGATGCGAGATAATCAAATATTAATCTTGAAATTACAAGTGCGCTAAACAAAGTAGAAGCTATACCAATCATCAGTGTTAACGCAAATCCCTGAACAGGTCCGGTTCCGAACTGATAAAGAATAATACCAGTAAAGAATGTTGTAATGTTTGAATCAATGATTGCAGATAAAGCTTTTGAGAAACCACTGTCAATTGAAGCTTTAAGCGTTTTACCGGTTGCAAGCTCCTCTCTGATTCTTTCGAAAATAAGTACATTAGCATCAACCGCCATTCCTATAGTAAGAACAATACCTGCTATACCAGGTAATGTTAATGTTGCCTTAAATCCAGCTAATACACTAAGAATAAAAAGAATCGTTAGAATTAAAACTCCTGCTGCGATTGAACCGGATTGTCTGTAATAGATAATCATAAAAATTGCAACAGCAAGGTATCCAAACAAAGCTGAGTTTAATCCGCCTTGAACAGAATCTTCACCTAATGACGGACCAACGACTCTTTCTTCAATAACATCAACAGGAGCGGGAAGTGCGCCGGCTTTCAACACAATTTCAAGCAATTTTGCTTCATCAAGGTTTTCCATTCCTTCAATCTGAGATCTTCCGCCGGGAATTTTACCACGAACAACAGGAGCTGAGAATACTTTTCCATCGAGCATAATTGCAATTCTTTTCCCGATGTTTGCACCTGTTATTCTTGCCCATTCAACAGCACCTTCAGAGTTCATTTCCATATTGACAATAGGAGCCGATGTATTTGGATCCAATGTAGCGACAGCATTTGTGACTACTCCACCTGTTAATTCCGGCTGTTTGTTAACCAAATACATAAAGTAAACTTTTTTACCATCTTGAGTAGTACTTATTGGTTTAGCAGAGAAAACAAATTCAACATTATCGGGAATTTCTTTTTTAATCTCGGGCAATGAAAGCCATCTTAGTATTTTATTGCGGTCATCTTCTTTAACAAAAGCATCTGCACTTCTTCCCTGAGGATCGAGCAACGCAACAGAAAAGAACGGATGTTGTTGTTTAAATTCTTCTTCAGTCAGTTGTTTCTGAGTAGTATCTGCAGCAGCAGTTGTATCTGATTTCTTTGTTGTATCGGATAATTCTGCAAGAAGTGAATCATTGCCAGCAGCTAAAACTTTTGCAAGTGCTTTATCAATTCGTTCCATTATCTGATAAGTAAATTCAGGATCTTTTACTAAACGAAATTCAAGTAACGCAGTTCCTTGCAAAAGTTGTTTTGCTTCTTCTTCTTTTGCAATGCCTGGCAATTCAACAATAATTCTTCTTGAACCTTGTCTTTGAATTGATGGTTCAGAAACACCATACTGGTCAACTCTGTTTCTAATAATTTCCATTGCACGGGTTACAGCATCTTCTGAATCTTTTTTCAGCTGATCAATAATTTCAGCATCATCCATTCGAATGTTTCCGAAATATCTGCTCAGTCTGATACCTTTCTGCTGAAGTTTACGAGCAAGTATTTCAACAACAGATTCATCAGAAGTTTCAGCTTCTTTTTGAGCTTCAGCTAATGAAGAATTGAAAACCTGATCGGGATTGTTTGCAAGTTTTTCCAGGAGCTTTGCAGTGTTTACTTCAAGAACAACACGCATTCCTCCTTGTAAATCAAGACCAAGTTTTAATCTCTTTAGTCTGTTTTCGATATAAGAAGGGTCTGATTGTTTAACACTGTCTTCAACAATTGTTAACAATTCTTCCAATTCACTTTTGGAAATTTTTGGATTTTGTTTGAGGATTTCTTGCTTTTTCTGTTCAACAACACTTTGAATGTGTTTGTTGTTCTGATAATCCAAAAAAGTTGGATATAACAGATAAATACTAAGAGCAATTGCTGCAAGAATAATTATAATCCTGAATCTGTACTCTTTCATAACACCTGTTTTTTTGTTTCTTAATAGGAGTTTCTAAATAATTAGCTGTCAAACTTAAACCATGAGGCGTCAAAAGTCAATTAAAATCAGGTGTTATTGCAGTGGGATTTAATTACTAGTATGGGTAAAAAATTTGATTTATAAGCAATTAACAAAGTTTTATAACAGATTCTAAAAGATTTGAAAACTTTTCCTTAACTAATTCTGCTGTTTCCGTTACATCGGAATGAGAAAGTTTTTTTTCTGAAATTCCGGCTGCATAATTCGTAATGCAGGATATTACTGCAGTTTCCATTCCAAGATAAGCTGAGAAAATTGCTTCGTGAACAGTTGACATTCCTACTGCATCAGCACCAAATTTTTTGAAGAATTGAATTTCTGCAGGTGTTTCGTAAGATGGTCCTTTTGCATAAATATATGTGCCTTGTTTAAGATTTACAGCAGTTTCCTCAGCGGCTTTTCTAATGATTTTTGTAAGCGAATTTTCTTCAAGTGAAAGGATGAAATTTTTTGTCTCCGGAGAACTCAATCCAATAAGCTGTGTAAGTTCTTTCT
>JAIMAZ010000182.1 GCA_023511695.1 Ignavibacterium sp. | reverse complement strand
TATTGTAAAATCACACTTCGACATCCGTCAGCTGACGGATCAGTGTGACACTAAAAATTACTTTTGAGACAGCCTCTTTTTTGTTTTAAAGCCAAAATGAAGTTCCTAAGTATTTCTATCTGCCCTTATTCATTTCCCCCATTTCTTAATTTTATTAGAGTATCTTAGCTCAAAAAGTATTAATTTTTCAAACAAATTTTTTAGAGATAACAAAATGCAGATTTGCATATTCGAAGATTTGGAATTTTCCAATCTTGAACCGTTGGTATTTAACCGTCCTGTTTATGATTTACTTTGCGGGACGAGCACATTAAAAGAAAAAATAATCAGAAGTTATGGCAATGTTTCTTTTTCGCTTCATACAAGACCTTATCTTAAAGCTCTTGTTGAACTTCAGAATCCGGGCATTGCTGTAAACAGGATTGATGATGAATATTGCCTTTTTTTAAACGGAAGGATTATAGCTCCCAAAAATCTTTCTGAGATTTTACCGCTGATTGAAACTGAAGATAAAGTTTTTGTTAATGAAGAAACGGTTGTTGCGGCCTATCTTTCAGGTGAAAGATTGAAGAAAAGAAAAAGCTTTCTCAATGATTTATTTTCAATTTCGGATTTTGAAGGTGTTCCGATAAAAATTATTGATATTAAATGTGCAAAATATATCTGGGATTTAATGAACATTAATGGAAAAATGATTAAAGAAGAAGCTGACTACTTTATTAACGAAAACAGAAATAATTATGTAAGTATTCTTCATCCGAGTGTTCACACAATCAATCCGGAAAATATTTTCATTGGTAAAAATGCTAATGTAAAACCCGGAGTTGTTCTTGATGCATCAAATGGTCCGATAATAATTGAAGAAGATGTTGAAATTTTTCCTAATGCTGTAATTGAAGGTCCTTGTTATATTGGTAAAGAAAGTAAAATAAAAAGCTGTGCAACCATTTATGAAAATGTTTCGGTTGGTAAAGTTTGTAAAATTGGCGGTGAAGTTGAACAATCTGTGTTTATGCCTTATTCCAACAAACAGCACGCAGGATTTATTGGCCACGCTTACATAGGAAGCTGGGTTAATCTTGGTGCAGATACAAACAACAGCGATTTAAAGAATAATTACTCTCCTGTTAAAGCAACCATCGGTGGAAATGAAATTGAAACCGGATTACAATTTCTTGGATTGATGATGGGAGATCATTCGAAGTCTGCCATAAACACAATGTTCAATACAGGAACAGTTGTAGGATTTTCCTGTAATATTTTTGGTTCGGGATTTCCGGATAAATATATTCCTTCATTCAGTTGGGGCGGCGCAGAAAAAATGATTACTTATGATTTGAAAAAAAGTATGGAAACAGCTAAGGTTGTAATGGCAAGAAGAAAAGTTGAATTCACAAAAGCAGATGAAGAAATTTTTAAAACAGTATTTGAACTAACAAGTAATGAAAGACAAAAGAGAGAAATATGAATCAATCAGATGAAATGAATAATTTTTCAGGCGAAGAAAATTTATCACAGTTTGGCGAACAATCAGTTGAACCGAAAGAAGAATTCCATCTTGAAGAACATAAAGTTGTTGATCTTTATCAAGGCGTAAGAGGTCTTGCAGTAAAAATCTTAAATCGTGTTGAAAAAACTGATGCTTATCTCGAAAAACTTCTTGACCACGAAATGCGCAATTCAGAATTAAGCGGACAGGATAAAGCGCTGCTTTATGAAATTGTTCATGGCGTTACAAGATGGATGGGACGACTTGATTGGATACTGACAGGATTTTATAAAGGTCAGTTCTCCAAAGCTATTCCAAATCTAAGAAATGGATTGAGAGTAGCATTATATCAGATTTTATTTCTTGATAAAATTCCTGATCACGCTGCTGTTAATGAAGCTGTTGAGTTTGTGAAAAAGCTGCAGGGGCAAAAACCGGCAGACCTTACAAATGCTATTCTCAGAAATATAATCAGAAGTAAAAATGCTATCCGTTATCCTGATCCCGAAGAAGATTTAATAGGATATCTTGCTGCTTATTATTCACATCCTTCCTGGATGGTTAAAAGATATGTTGAAAGATTCGGAAGAGAACAAACTGAAAAACTACTTTTGGCAAATAATGAAAAACCATATCTTACATTGAGAGTGAACGCGATAAAAACAACTCCTGAAGAATTCGGTAAACTTCTCGATTCAGTTCATCTGAAATACCGAAGAGGAATTTATAATCCTGAATTTTTTCAACTTCAGAATTTAACCAACATTACTGCGTGGGAATATTTTGCCAAAGGTTATTTCAATATTCAGGATGAGAGCACAGGATTGGCGTGTAAACTACTTGGAGTTGAACCAGGTATGAAAGTTCTTGATATGTGTGCAGCGCCCGGAGGCAAAACAGCTTTTCTTGCTGCATTGATGAAAGACAGAGGAGAAATTGTTGCAATTGATAAATTCGAAGCCCGATTAAAACTATTAAGAAGAAATAATGAACGACTTGGATTAACCTGCGTCAAAACAGTTGAAAGTGATGCATTAGAATATGAAGGCGGTCCTTTTGATTGTGTACTTGTTGATGTGCCATGCTCAGGAACAGGAACTCTATCTAAGAAACCTGATATAAAATGGAAAAAAGATATTTTTGATATTCGTAAGATGACAGAAACACAATTAAAACTCTTAAAGAAAGCTGCATCTTTAGTTAAAGTTGGTGGAGCTGTTGTTTACAGCACTTGTTCAATTGAAACAGAAGAAAATTTTGAGGTAGTAAAAAAATTCCTTGAAGAAAATCCCGACTTTGAACTTGAGTCAGCTAAAGGAAAATTTCCTGATGATGTTGTAGATGAGAATGGATGTATTCAGACTTTTCCACATCGTCATCAGATGGATGGAGCATTTTCTGCAAAAATAATTCGTAAAAGATAATTCACTAACAATCAGATTAATAATTATGCTGGATAAATTTGCTGAAGAACTCAGAGAACAAAGAGAAAAATCAGGAATAACAATTCAACAGATTGCAGCAAAAACAAGAATTGATAAAAAATTTCTTGAAGCAATTGATCAGGGAAATTTCAGTTTCCTGCCGGAACTATATGTTAAAGCTTTCATTAAAGAATACGCTAAAGTAATCGGACTTGATGATGAAGAAACAATTAAGAAATTTTTAATCGCACGCGAAGGAAAAGACTATAACGAAGTTCTTGAACAGGAAAAGCTCGAAAAAGAAAAAAGCAAGGAACAGAAAAAACAGGAAGTAATTCAACCGAAACAAACTGTTAAGTCTGCACCTGTTAAATCATATTATGATGATTCATTAAACAAAAAAGAGCCGCAGGATTCTGATAGTGACAAAACAAAATTACTTTACACTGCAATTGCCGGTTCAGCAGTATTCATAATTGTTTTACTTTACATTTTTGTTTTCAATAAAACAGATGAAATAATTGTTGAAGAAACACCTATCGAAGAAATCGTTTCAGATAATTCTCAAAGATTTGAAGAGGAAACAACAAACAACAACGAAGCAATTACGACTGCCGACAGTTTGGTTCTGGAAATCTTCTCAAGTGAAACTACATGGGTAAATATTCTGCCTGATAATTCACAAGCTGTTGAATTTATTCTTTATCCAAACTCAAGCAGAACAATTTCAGCACAAAGCACAATTGCAGCAACTGTTGGAAACTCAGGTGGTGTTTCATTAAAACTGAATAATAATCCTGTTGAATTTTCCGGAAGAAGTAAATCAGTTCGACATTTCAGAATTGATAAATCCGGTAAACTTGAATATCTGAACACTCCACCAAAAGTCGGGCAATAAAAATGACTGAAAGTGTTGAAAAGCGAATTCAGAAGCTTCGTGATGAAATTGAAAAATATGATTACTACTACTATGTATTAGCTCAGCCGTTGATTAGTGATGAAGAGTACGATAAACTTTATAAAGAACTAGAAAAACTAGAAGCAGAGAACCCACATTTAATAACACCTGATTCCCCTACTCAAAGAGTCGGGAAAGATTTAACCAAAGAATTTAAACCTGTAAATCATCTTGTTCCGATGTTAAGTCTTGCAAATACTTACGACGAGCAGGATGTTTTTGATTTTGATAGAAGAGTTCGTGAAGGTTTGCCAGCAAATGAAAAAGTTGAATATGTTGTTGAATACAAAATTGATGGCGCATCTGTAAGTTTAAGATATATTGATGGAAAACTTTTCACTGCTGCTACACGTGGTGATGGAACTGTTGGAGAAGAAATAACCAATAATGTAAAAACCATTAAAGCTGTTCCACTGAAAATTAAAAAGCCGGCAGGAACAAAATACAAGCTGAATGATTTCGAAGCTCGCGGTGAAATTTATATGAACATTGCAGACTTCGAAGCTTTGAACAGAGAAAGAGAAAAGAACGGAGAAAAACTTTTTGCTAATCCAAGAAACTCTGCTGCAGGCACATTAAAACTTCAAAACCCTCAGATTGTTGCAAGCAGGAAGCTAAATATTTTTCTTTACTCACTAATCAGTCTTGAAGATGAATTTCAATCTCAATCAGAAAATCTTGAACTTTTGAAGCAAATGGGATTCAGAGTTAATCCTGATTACAGAGTTTGCAAAAACATCGAGGAGGTTTTACAGGTTTGTAAAGAGTTTGAAGAAAAGCGGGACACACTTGAATATGAAATTGACGGCGCAGTAATAAAAGTAAATTCAATCCGGCAGCAAAATATTTTAGGAAGCATTGCAAAATCACCGCGTTGGGCTGTTGCTTATAAATTCAAAGCGAAGCAGGCATTTACTTATGTGCGTGACATCGTTTGGCAAGTTGGAAGAACCGGTGCCGTAACTCCCGTAGCAGAGCTTGAACCTGTTCGACTTGCTGGTTCTACAATCAGTCGTGCAACTCTTCACAACTACGATGAAATAAAAAGAAAAGACATTCGTATTGGAGATAAAGTTGTAATTGAAAAAGGTGGTGATGTAATTCCAAAAGTTGTTACAGTAATTACAGAAGAGAGAAAGAGTAGTAGTAAACCAACCAAGCCGCCTGAGAAATGTCCCGTTTGCAAATCAAAACTTTACAAACCAGAAGATGAAGTTGCACTTTACTGCGAAAATCCTGAATGTCCTGCGCAGATAAAAGGAAGATTAATTCATTTTGCTTCGCGCGGCGCAATGGATATTGAAGGATTAGGCGAAGCTTTAGTTGATTTATTTGTTGAAAAAGGATTTCTGAAAACTTTCTCTGATATATATGAATTGAAAAATCATCGCGATCAGCTTATTCAGATTGAAAGACTTGGCGAGAAAAGTGTTGACAATCTTTTAAATGCAATCGAAAAAAGTAAATCGCAGCCATTTGAAAAAGTTTTATTCGCTTTGGGAATCCGATATGTTGGTGCCGGAGTTGCTCAGAAACTTGCAGAACACTTCGGAAGTATTGATGCACTAATAAATGCAAGTGAAGAAGAAATTTTATCAGTTTACGAAATTGGTCCGAGCATTAGCAGAAGCGTTAAACAATTCTTTTCTGACAAGCATAATCTTGAACTGATTGAAAAATTAAAAAAAGCCGGTTTAAACTTTTCATCCGAACAAAAGAAACCGGTTAAGGATAACTTTTTCAAAGATAAAATTTTTGTTCTAACAGGAACACTTGCTTCTTTTTCGAGAGATGAAGCCGCAGCACGAATTAAAAGGCTTGGTGGAAAAGTCGCTTCAGCTGTTAGTAAAAATACTGATTATGTTATTGCAGGAGAAAAAGCCGGTTCAAAACTCGATAAGGCAAAAACACTTGGTGTAAAAATTTTAAATGAAGAAGAATTTCTGAAATTACTCGAAGAGAATAGAGTTTAATGATTGAACTTATAAAGAAAAAAACTGCTGAACTATTAGTTGCAAGTAAGCTTAAACACAAAGCTTACTCTGAAATTACTTTTTCTACTGCATTAAAAAAATCTTTTTCTATTCTTATACTTATGCCGCAGAATGATAAAGATTACAGAGAATCATTTCAGATACTTGATTATCTTGAATCTCAGGGAAAAACTCTAACAATTCTTACAAATGATTTTCGTGTAAGTTTACTGCCGGCAAAATACAGAAATAAAGCAATCGGATTTGCAGTTACTGAAGTAAGCAAACTCAATCTTCCATCGCATAAACTTATTGAAAGAATAAAAGATAAAAGCTTTGATGTAGTAATTGATCTGAACAGAGAAGAGAATTTGTTTTACAGTTACATTGCAAATGTTATAAAATCAAAAATCAGAGTTGGGTTTAAAAAAAGAAAAGCTGAATCATTTTATAATTTTCTTGTGGACGGAAGTGACAGTGATTCAACTAAAT
>JAIMAZ010000181.1 GCA_023511695.1 Ignavibacterium sp. | reverse complement strand
GGTTCAAACCTCTCAAAACATTGATTTTCTTGAACTAAATACGGCAAAAGCTTTTGAAACATTTCAGGAAGAAGCTATAAAGAAGGATTACACTTTTGAAATAAAAACATCTGTTGAAAATTCTCCGATATTAAAAATAGACAAATCAACTTCCTATTACCGCACCTCAGAAAATTGGGTTGATTCGGAATTTTATTTTTATGGAAAGATTACGAACGCTGGTGGAAAAGATAAAGCAAACATTCATTTAGTTACAGAGGAACTGGGAACTCTCTATATTCAAACCCCCAAAGAATTTTTAGCCAAAGCTGAGGAAAACATACTATATAAAACTTACGTTATAAGAGCCAAAGGGAAACAAAATTCAGAAACTGGCGAAATAGAAAAACAAAGTTTATCATTTATCGAACTCATAGATTATAACTCTAGGTATGATCAGCAATATTTAAAGAAATTACGAAGCAAAGCAATGACGTGGCTTAACAAAATAGACCCCGATGAATGGTTAAAAAATATCAGAGGTTACGATGCCTGAAGGTGTATTGCTTGATACAAGTTTTTTCTTAAGGTTCTTAAATGAAAAAGATGAGCTTTTTGAAAATGCAGACAAATACTATCAATATTTTCTGAAAAAAAGAAATCAGATTATTCATTTCTACAATTTCAATTGCAGAATATTGCGTTGGCGGAACAGTAGATCAGCTTCCGCTAAAGAATCTTATAGTCTTACCATTTAATATTAATCACGCTGAAAAAGCCGGCGAATTTGCTCGAATTCTTTATGAAGCCAGAAGAAATAATAATTTTGAAGTTAATGAAAGACCAATAATTATAAACGACGCTAAATTATTTGCCCAAGCACATACTGACGAAAGAATAAATTATTATGTAACAGCAGATACAAGAAGCATTAATATCTATAATAATGTAAAATCGAGAACTAATTTGGATTTTGCTTTTATTGATATTAGAAATAAGCATTCAGATACATTTGGAATATTAGATTTGTAGCAAAATAATTTTTCACAATTCGTAAACTATTTCCAATGAACCCCACCAAAATCGAATGGACAGAAAAAGTTTGGAATCCCTCACTTGGCTACGATAGAGTTAATAATTAACCCGAAGCAGGGATGCTTCGGCTACTGTGTATCAATTCACACCGGATTAGATAAAGAGAATACAGAACAGAAGATGAAATACTATCCTGAAAAACACCATCGCCATTCCATTCGTTTAAAAGGATATGATTATTCACAACCGGGCGCATATTTTGTAACCATCGTAACCCATCAACGGCAATGTTTGTTTGGGGAAATTGTCAACGGAAAAATTAAATTGAACGATGGTGGGAAAATTGCCGAACAATGTTGGAATGATATACCCAAACATTTTCCAAATGCGATAATGGATGAATTCGTTATAATGCCAAATCATATTCACGGAATTATCGTTTTGAATGAATTAAAATATGATAATAAAAATATCATCGTAGGGGCGAAAAATTTTTCGCCCCAACAAAACGAACGTCCACGTGGTACAACCCAAACCATCGGTTCCATTGTTCGTGGTTTTAAAATTGGTGTAACAAAATGGTTCCGTCAAAATTCAAATATTCATTCCGTTTGGCAACGTAATTATTACGAACACATTATCAGAAATGAAATCGAATTAAATAAAATTAGAGAATATATTCTGATCAACCCATTGAATTGGAAAACAGATAAGAATTTTAAAATTTAAGCAAATCCTTTTAACAAAAAACAAAAAATTGATTTTGAAATTATAACTACTCAAGTTCACTAATTCTTTCGCTATTCTATTTTTTTCTTTCACATATTTCTTATTTTTAAGATGTTAAATCACTTCAATCCTTTTTTACAGGAGGATGCTATTAAATTATTACAAGACTCTTTCAAAAAATTCTTTGCACTGAATTTCAGTCTGCTATCACTTTTCTTTTCGTTGATTCTTTTATTCAATTCTGATTTGTTTGCTCAGATACCTGATACAATCTGGACGAAAACTTTTGGCGAAAGCAATATTGATGTTGGATATTATGTAGAAACAACTTCCGACGGAGGATTTATTATAACAGGTTACACCCGTTCTTACGGCACAATGAGCGGCAGAAATGTTTTACTTATTAAAACTGATTCATTCGGTAATGCACAATGGATTGAAGCTTATGGCGGCAATAATGATGATGAAGGAAATTCTGTTCAGCAGACAAGTGATGGTGGATTCATAATCAGCGGCTATACAAAATCTTACGGAGCAGGAGGTAATGATGTTTTTCTTGTTAAAACTGATTCACTCGGTAATGAAGTTTGGAACAAAGTATTTGGCGGCGCTTCTGATGAAGAAGGTTATTCTGTGCTGCAAACAATTGACGGTGGATTTTTAATAGCCGGTGCAACTTCTTCATTTGGTGCCGGCAGCAGAGATATCTGGTTAGTTAAAACTGATGCAAATGGAAATCTATCCTGGACAAAAACTATCGGCGGCGGAAGTTCTGATGGTGCAAGACAAATTAATTTTACAAATGATGGTGGTTATATAATCACCGGTTGGACTTTTTCTTATGGTCCCGGAGCAGTTGGTAATGTGTGGTTGGTTAAAACTGATTCGCTTGGTAATATGAGCTGGAATAAATTTTTCGGAGGCAGTGATGTTGATCGCGGTTTGTCAGTTCAACAAACTTCTGATGGCGGTTATGTTTTGACCGGCTATACTGCTTCTTCCGGCGCTGGACTCGATGATATGCTTTTAATAAAAACTGATTCAAACGGAAATTTACAATGGCAGAAAACTTTTGGTGGAAGCGGAAGAGATTATGGTAACTTCGTTCAGCAGACATTTGACAACGGATATATCATAACTGGTTATACTTTATCATTCGGAGCTGGTGGTGATGATTTGTGGATTGTAAGAACTGATGAATCCGGAAATTTACTATGGAGTAAAACATACGGCGGTGCTCAATCAGATGTTGGATATTGCCTTCAGGAGACGATTGATGGCGGATATATAATTGTCGGACATACTCTTTCAAGAGGTGCTGGCTTACACGATGTCTGGTTACTTAGATTAGAATCAATTATTCCTGTTGAGTTAACTGCCTTCACAGCATTCGTAAAAGGAAATAGTGTTGAGTTAAACTGGACAACAGCAACTGAAACAAATAACAAAGGTTTTGAAATACAGAGAAAACAAGTTTTCAGTCAACAGTCTTCGGTCAGCAATCAAGAATGGATTTCGATTGACTTTGTAAAAGGAAATGGAACCTCAACAGAACCAAAGAATTATTCTTTTGTTGATGAAGGTCTCGCATCGGGGAAATATGCATATAGATTAAAACAAATTGATTATGATGGATCGTTTTCATACTCAGATATTGTTGAAGTTGAAATCAACAATCCTGAAGAATTTACTTTGGAGCAAAACTATCCGAATCCGTTTAATCCGGAAACAAAAATTAAATTTAAGATACAGACCTCATCCCTTAATCCCTTCTCCAAAGGAGAAGGGTCTTTTACAAGTCTTAAAGTATTTGATGTTCTTGGAAATGAAGTCGCTGTATTGGTAAATGAATTTAAGCAATCAGGTTATTATGAAGTTGAGTTCAACGCTAATAATTATAATTTAACAAGCGGAATTTATTTTTATCGTTTGCAAGCGGGTTCATTCATTGAAGTAAGAAAAATGATTTATAATAAGTAGGGAAGATTTTAGGATAAATTATTAAATGTAGGGGAAGGGCTTGCCCTTCCCTTAATGAATAAATATCAACAAAAAGAAATTATTCAAGCACTTCAATCCATCAATTGAAGGACTGATTAATCAATTACTTCATCAGAAGCATCTTACGAATAGAACTGTAATTGCCGACACTTAATTTATAAACGTACATTCCACTTGTAAGTCCAGAGGCATCAAATTCAACTTCGTATAAACCAGGTTGTTTGTATTCATTTACAAGAGTTGCAATTTCATTGCCTAAAATATCATAAACTTTGAGAGTAACTTTACTGTCACTCTGAGAATTTCGAAAAGTGATGCCGCCTTCGTCATCCTTCGATGAACTCAGGATGACATCTGGAATTGTGTATTTGATTTTTGTTGATGGATTGAACGGATTAGGAAAATTCTGTTCAAGGAAAAATGATTTTGGCAAACCAAGATCAACTGAAACAACATTGTGATAATTTACAGTTCCGTCCATATCAATTTGTTTGAGACGATAGTAGTAAACTCCGAATAAAACATCTTCATCTGTGTATGAGTAAAAATTTCGTTGTGTTGTTGTTCCATTTCCTCTAATAAAATATATATCCTTAAAGTTTACACCATCCTGACTTCTTTCAATAACAAAACCTGAATTATTAGTTTCACTTGCAGTGTACCAATCTAATCTTACTTTTCCGTCTACAACTGTTGCATTGAATGAAGATAATTCAACAGGAATTACAGTAGGAATAAAATTATAAATCTTTCCGTTGAATGAAACGAGATATAATTCATTATTCTGATCAACTCCAAAAGATGTAATTGAAGCAGCAGCAGTAGTAATCTGTGTATTTGTTGCTGGATTTATTCCATCATACAAAAGTGACCAGACTCTTCTTGAACCATAATCACCGTAAATATATTTTCCATAAAGTTCAGGAACATTCTGTCCGCGATAAACATAACCACCAGTCACTGAAATGCCAAGCGTATGAGAATATTCCCATACAGGAAAGATATAAGTACCATTGCATCCGCTTGTGTTGTAAGGATGATTTCCTTCATAACAACGCCAACCGTAATTACCGCCGTTGGTGATAATATCAATTTCTTCCCAGTTACTTTGTCCAACATCTGCTGCCCAAAGCCAGCCGGTAACAGGATCGAAACTCATACGCCAGGGATTTCGTAATCCGTAAGCATAAATTTCTTTTCTGATTGAGGTATTAGTACTATCAACAAAAGGATTTGTTGGTGGAATTCCATAGTTCAAAGGCGGTTGTGGATTATCAACATCAATTCGTAAAATTTTTCCTAAAAGATTTGTGATGTTCTGTGCATTGTTTTGCGGATCACCACCTGAGCCGCCATCTCCGGTTGCAATATAAAGATAACCGTCAGGCCCGAAAGCCACACAACCACCATTATGATTTGAATATGGTTGATTAAATGTTAATAAAATCTGTTCAGTATTTTTATCTGCTGAGTCAGGATTTGTTGGTGATACCTGAAATCTTGATACAACTGTTCTTAATGGACTTGGTGCAGTATAATTGACATAGAAGTAACCATTGTTTTCGTAGTTCGGATGAAAAGCTAATCCGAGTAATCCTGTTTCACCGCCTGATGTTACTCTGTCTGTAATGTCAAGAAATGTTTTTGTAGTTGTAACAGAAGAATTATTCGGGAATACTTTTATTCTTCCGGCTTGTTCAACAACAAAAATTCTGTTGCTGCCATCACCAGCGTGCTGCAAATCAAGAGGATTAGTGAAAGTAAGATTAGGAAAAGCGACCTGAAAATTATACTGTGCATTCGCCGCAGATACACAAAGCATTAGTAAAGATATAATATACTTCTTCACATTGCCTCCAATGTTTATTTGAGATTAATATGATTTAAAAACTATTTAACTTAGTTAATCAGAGTTAATTGCTAAGATATATGCTCAGAAAAAAGAAGACTCAGTTAAAATAAATTTCGTGTTGAAAATTAGTTTCACGAAAACCTAATATATTAACCAATTATCATTTCAAAAGTTCAAATAACTTATCTTTTCGATAACCACTTTTTTGTGATGTCTCCAGAAGCAAGTTATAATTTAATACAAACTTTGTCAACCTTTCTTTTAGTGACTTATTTACACTTAATGGTTTGAGAGTTTTAACTTCAGTTTCGAATTTATCCAAAATGTAAAACAGCGACAGCCACTTAATTGCTTCTTCAAATCTTTCTTTATTGAAGTATTCAGCTGAATCGTATTGGTGTAGCTGAATAAATTCTTTGAAGAGTTTTTCTTCGAACAGTATTTCGACAAATGACTTTAGGTATTTACTATCAGATTTATCTTCAGATTTATTAGCAGATTTCTTTTTTCCTGTTCCTGTTTTCGCTTTCACTGGTTTGGAAGCTTTTGTCAATTCCTCAAAAAGTTTTTCAAATCTTTCTGATATGTTTGCAAGTTTTAGTAATTCATATCTTGCGCCTGTCAAATCACCATAACCAATAATTAGAGCAATTTCTCCTTCTAATTTTTTAACATCAATAACAAATCCCTTTTCTTTAAGAGCCTTTAGAGTTTCGTTTACTCCTTCAAAGGCTTGTACCATATCATCATGTCTCGATTCATTATATTCTATATACGTC
>JAIMAZ010000180.1 GCA_023511695.1 Ignavibacterium sp. | reverse complement strand
GACAGATACTTATTAAAAACATCTCCTGATCCGGTTAAAGACCAAACATACTTTCTTGCATATCTCACGCAGGAACAACTTTCACGTGCTTTATTCCCGATAGGAAAATTTACAAAGAAGCAAATCAGACAACTTGCAAAAAATTATCAGCTTCAGAATATGGCAAGAAAAGATAGTCAGGGAATTTGCTTTCTTGGAAGAATAAGTTTTACTCAATTTATCAAACATCATCTTGGAGAATTGCCGGGCGATATCGTTGAACTTGAAACAGGACAAATTAAAGGAAAACATAAAGGATATTATTTTTATACAATTGGTCAGCGCTCAGGATTAGGGCTTGGCGGTGGTCCCTGGTATGTAGTAAAAAAAGATATCAAGAATAATATTATTTACATATCAAGGCAGGATTATAGCAATAGGGCAAGAAAAGAATTTAAAGTTACAAAGTTTAATTGGATTGCCGATAAACCGGAAAGCGGAGAACGTTTAAAAGTAAAAATCAGACACGGTGCAAAATTCTATAATTGTTTTCTGGAAATTGATAATGAAACAGGAACTGTTTTACTTGATCAGGAAGATCAGGGAATTGCACCAGGTCAGTTTGCTGTTTTTTATAAAGATGATGTTTGTCTTGGCGGTAGTATTATTTCAGAATGAGTTGGGTAAAAAATTTCAGCAAACAATCTCATTGAAAAATCGGAAATCCTTCTTTGTTTAGATATTCTTTATTCTCTTCTAAAAGTTTTATAAATGCTTCAACCGGAACAATTCGTGTAATTCCATAACGAAGTGATGAATGCTTTTTAACATAAATATCTCCTTTGTATGGAATCACAGGATTGTATTTTGCGGCTTTGTCTGTGATGTCGGGATAGAGCATATCCTCCTTTTCCTCGGGCACTGAATGAACAATTCCCACTAATTCAAAATTCGGAACGCCATCCCTTATTGCAAGCACAATTCCTCCGCTAAAGCCAGGATTGATTACAGCATCAACGAGGAACGAACCAATCTCATCTTTGTTAGGACTGCTTACTATTCCTTTGGTTATCATTTTATTGTTTATCGGATATCCGATAAGATAAACGAAAGTTCCCCATTCCAAATCTTTCGCATTACCAAGCTTAAAGTTGAAATACGGAAATCTTATTCCGCTTTGAATACCATATTTTCTTCCTAGAATTGCAAGATCAGATTTGGGATCATCAACGAGAATATCAACAGTGCTTCCTTCCGGAAAGCCGGCAACATAAATAACCTGTCGCTCTTTTAAGGAAACAGATTCAATATACTTTGTAGCATTTCCCTTTTCGTCTGATTTATAAACTATCATTGTATCAGGAAAGTTAATTGTGTGTGAGCATGTTAATAATGCAACATTTCCGTTTCCGGAGTAAATAACCAGGGCAGTTCCTGATGAGGAATTATCAATCAGAATTTCTTTAACTGCAAGTTTCTCAATTTTATCTTTTCTTAAATCTTCGAGAGTATAGTTGTTGTTTTCATCGAAGATGTAAACACGATAAAAAGCTGAAGCAATTATTCTTTGTATTGTCTCACTTATCTTTTGTAGTTCCGCTGAGGTTGAGCGATATGGAAATTCACTATCGTACTGTCCATCTTTAAGTGTAGGATAAATAGAATCATAAGAAACAGATGAACAACTCAAAAGAAAGATTATAGTTATTAAAACTGAAACAAAAACTAAAGCCCGTTTCAGGTTGTTCATAGTTAGTCCTTTCAAATATGTAAACGAGCCGGATTTTAGTGAAAACAATCAGCCACGAATTTCACTAATTAACACGAATAAAATTTTTAATCCTTGTGTTTAACTTTAAAACCTTTCAGCATCCACTTTCTTGCTACGAGTAATCCGATTGGACTTACAATTGCAATCAATCCATAAATAAACCACATCATCTCTGTATTCATTTCTGATGGTGGTTTATCTGCAGGACAGTATTGCATTAAAAACCAACCTGAGTATAAACTTGTAATCACTTTTGTGAGGAACCATGGAAATTGTCCAATTCCCATATAAATTCCTGTCATATTCTTCGGTGCAATTTCTGCAACCCACTGAAGAAATCTTGGCTGCCACATAGCTTCACCAATTGTCATAATCAGAATGTAAGCGATCAAAGTGTTTATGTTGGGACCAAGTGCAAGAATAAATGTTGGAGAAGCCATTACAAATGTTCCGATTATCATCATATCATAAGCATTTTTCTTTGCTGTAAGGGCGGCAACCATTGGAGTAAGAACAAAAATCAGTATCGGATTAAGATTAACAAAGAATTCAAAATTATCACTTACAAATCCTTCGAAAGCCCGTGATGTGTATTGTGGAATGGTAAGCCAGTTATGTGCGAATAATGTTTGCACAAAAATTAAAATGAAAATGAAATAGAGAAATCTTAAATCGCGTAAAGGAAAATTTTTGAAATAGAAAATCATCTTTTCTTTTGTTGACATATTTGCCATTTCATCTTTTTCTTCCTTCCGTGCTTTTACATACTCTTCACCCTTTTTCGATATTGCATCGTGCATTGCTTTTTTCGTTATAAGAAAATAAACAACAGCAATTCCCAATACAGTTAAAGCAACATAAACCCAGTAAACACCAGTTATCTCAAATGATTTTCTAACTGGCGGAGAAATAATTCCTGGTAAAAATCCACCAAGATTCATAAGAGCATAAAGCATTGCATAACCCATAGCAGAAGTTTTTTCATCAGTAAGTTGTTTTACTCCCGCATAGCAAGCCGGCTGATAAATTCCATAACCAAGAATAATAAAAAGAATTCCAAGCATTGCAATTGAATGAGCCGAGTTCCATAATCCCGGCTGGCCGGTAGAAGGCGCAAGTGTTAAAAATATTCTTCCCACAAGCATAAGTGATAAAGCAATCAATAAAGATTTTCGGAGTCCAATCCAATCAACAGTAGCACCGAGAAAAAGCATTGCAAGAGTAATTCCCGCAGTAAGTACACCAACCATTCTTCCGGCATCAATATCATTTAATCCGATATATTCATTGAAATAAATTGCGAGTAAACCAAGAACACCAAAATATGTTAATCCTTCAAGCACATAAGATATATTTACACCAAGTAATGCCCGTGAAGTATGAGCAAGGTCTATGAATGGTTGAGTTAATTCTAAAACTATATTATCGAATGCTGTGTATTGCTCTTTGCTTTTTAATTGTTTTGCCGGGAGAAAAAGCATTACAAAATAAGCCACCGGCGGAAGTACTAACGATAATAAAAACCAAATAAAACCGTTGTACCCTTTGAAAATAGCATTGCGAGCTGTAGCAAGAATAAAAAAGAAATAAAGGATTAACCCCAAACCGATAAAAACAATAATGAGATCGTTCATAAATTTTTCCGGAATTTGTTAAAGTTATTTTTTAGGAATAGTTACTTTGAATAATGATCCTTTACCCACTTCACTTTCAAATGAAATTGTCCCACCATTCTTTTCAATGAAATCCTTACACAATACCAAACCTAAACCGGTTCCTTTTTCCTGCTCAGTTCCTTTTGTGGAAATCTGTGAATCAATCTGAAAAAGTTTTGATTTAATGCTCGCCGGAATTCCAACTCCGTAATCCTTTACAGAAAATTCTGCAAAGTCATCGTTAAGATTTTTACAAACAATTTCTATGCTTTTACCGGAAGGTGAGAATTTGATAGAATTAGAAATCAGATTTCTTACAACAGACTCAATCATATATTTGTCTGCAAAAACATTACAATTATCTTCACATTGAGAATGAATTCTGATTTTCTTTCTTTCTGATTGCTCGGCATATAATTCTATTACCTGATTAACTATTTCGCACAAGTTAAACTGAGTTTTGTTGACTTCAAGTTTTCCGGATTGAAATCTTGACCACTCAAGAAGGTTCACAAGAAGATTATAAACATTGCTCGCTGAACGATAAATGTTTTGAGCAGTTTCTTTTATTTCTTCGGCATTCATTTCGTTGGAATAACTTGCCAGCAATTCCGAAGCTCCGAGAATTGTAAGAAACGGGTTACGAAGGTCGTGTGCAATAATTGAAAACAGATTGTCTTTTGCTATGTTGCTTTTCTTAAGATTATCACCGTAAAGCTTAAGTTTTTTTTCTGTTTCTTTTAATTCAGTTATATCAGTAAGTGTTCCGATTATTTTAACCGTGTTGCCGTCATTCGCTCTTTTCCCTTTTGAAATCACCCATCTGATTGTTCCGTCTGTTCTTTTTATTCTATGTTCAAAAGAATAGTTATCGGATTTACCCTCAATAAGTTTATTCAATTTCGAATTTATTAACTCTAAATCCTCCATTGGAATAAAGCTCATCCATTCATTTGCATCATATGATTTTAATTCAGATTGTAAACCAAACAATTTCAGAAAGCCGGAATCAACAATGGTTTTTCTTTCAGAAGGAATGTATTCCCACACACCAGTTTTACCTGCTTCAACAGCGAGTTCATATCTTCGTTTTGTTTCGATCAGCTCCTTTTTAATACTGTGGTTAAACAAAGTAAGCTGGATTATTCTGTTCAGTTCGTCAAGATTAAAAGGTTTGGAAAGATAAGCTGCAGGTTCGGTGAGTTTTGCTTTTTCAAAAGTATCTTCATCAGTATAAGAAGTAAGATAAATTACAGGAATGTCTTTTACTTGTTTAATTTTTTCCGCTGCTTCTATTCCACCGGTTTCCCCTTTTAGCTTTATATCAAGTAAAATAATATCGGGATTTTTTTCTAAAGCAGATTTAACAGCATCATTTCCGGTGTAAACAGTATCAACAACATCATAACCTGCTTTGAGAAGTTTAGACTCAATATTCTTAGCTATGATCGCCTCGTCTTCAACAACAAGAATTTTTACTTTATTCATTTCCATTTGAATTAAATAGCTGCTCGAAATCTAAGAAAATAATAATCAAAGTTCACGGGTTAGAATTGTTCAATTGCAAAATTTACAATCCCGTAACGCAGACTTCAGTCTGCGAATTAATAAAACAAATCTCGTAACACAGACTTCAGTCTGCGCTGTAAACACACTGCAAATTATTGTTTGTGGGACAATTACAATGTTGTGTGAAATCACTTTTGATTATTTATATGTCATCGATACTGGGATTTTCATTTCTACGAAAAATCATCACTGTTTATTTAGGGATTCAATTCATATCACAGTTATCAATCCAGGTTACAGCAAATAAATTATTTTAAAGCAACATCAAATCTCAATGACCATCGCCGTAATTTTTTTCACCGGCTTCTATTCGAAGTTTCAGATAATTCTGTTCCGGCGGTAAAGGACAAGTAGCATATTTTGTAAATACACAAGGCGGATTATATGCTTTGTTAAAATCCAGAATTAAATTTCCTGATGAATCCGGTTTATCAACATATAAAAATCTTCCGCCGCCATAAGTTTCTTCTCCGCTGGTTTCATCGGCAAAGATTAGGAATAATTTTTCTCCTTCATCAATTGCATCAATGCGAAAAGTTTTTCCATCTTTTTCAAATACAACTGCGCCCGGAGAAAATTCTTCTTCTATTTGTCCGAGTACATTAGGTACAAAAATTTTTTTAGGTGGATTGTATGCTTCAAATTTTGTAACAAACTTCCACCCGGAATTAACAGGAAATCTTTCTATTCCCTTGAAGTTTTTTACAATAGGTGATTCGAGATCTCTGAATCTTATTCCGTATTTATCACCGCGTATGATAAGATTCCATTTTATTGTTCCGTATTGAAATACTGTCATATCATTTTTCTGATCGTCGATCATAACAATTTCTTTAACGGGCTTTCCGTCAAGCAGAACATCAACACCATTGTAAACTTTCATTGTTACGATTGAATCTTTTAATATGAACTCACCCATAAAAGCAGGAACTTTATCGGATTCAATAATAACATCGTTACCTTTTGCCGACCCGAATTTATTAACTCCCGGTTTTAACCAGGTTCTTCCAACAAGATTTAACCAGCCATCAGGAGCTTTAAGTCTGTCAACTCTTTTCTGATGCCACTCATTAATTTCTCTAACATAATCAGGATTTTCTTCAGATGTTTTTTTACATCCAACTAACAATGAAACTAAAACTATGAAAATGCCAATGTATTTCATTTCTTCACCTCTTTAAAAGAATAAAAAATTATTAACTCACCTTACGCAAATCTGTGAAACCTTCGAGGTTTAGCTAAAAGTGTAGTTAAAATAAAAGACAAATTCTTAATCATTTCAGAAAACTCCGAAGATTTTTATCAAATGTGCATAACATAACTTAATTAAAAGAAACCCATTCAATAAAAGTTGTAAGAATTTTTTACTTAGTATTTCCTTTTTTCAGATAGATTGTTAAAAAC
>JAIMAZ010000179.1 GCA_023511695.1 Ignavibacterium sp. | reverse complement strand
TAATCAAAATAATCTTCAGGTAACAATGTTTATTGATGCAGGAAGATACAAAATTGAATTCTCCACAGGATCCTTCGTAAATGCAAGCGGACTTGCCAGCGGCGTTTATATCTATCGTATAGTGATCCATTCGGATAAACTAACAGCAGGAAATTATGTCTCGAGTAAGAAGATGATGGTAATAAATTAGTATTCAGCAGCAGGGCAGTCAGTCTCCCGTAGCTGACGGAGACGGACTGACCCTAACTTGATGAATGATTGCATAGGTGCATTATTCAGTATACTTATACCTTATTCCCTTACACCTTTCCTCTTGCTACTAATTAAACGAATAAAACATATTAATCACTTCAGAATTGATAGCAAGCTTTGAATCAAAATCCCACTGCAGCACCAACATTAAAAATAGGTTCCCATTTTCTGAATGGAGAATTTTTATCACGAATAAGATCAACTAAAACTTCTGCATAAAGCGATGCATTCGAACCGATTGGTTGTTTATATCCTGCACCAACTAAAAAGAATGGTACCCACACACGACTGTTTTCGTATTTCTGTGTACCGGAATTATATACATACTGATCATAATTTTCATAAGCAAATTCAGAGTGTAAGTATCCATTTGTAATCGGACTATATCGTGCAAAAACACTTCCTCCGTAATTATTATAACTTAAATCAGAAGCATCATTATCGTATTTGATATATGAATAATGTGCTTTTACTCCGGAAGAAAATTTTGAACTGATATTGTATCCGATTAGTGGTTCAAAACTTATTCTAAGGTAATCATTGTTTTTACTGATTCCCGCATTTCCGCCGTAGTACAATTTGCCTGTTTTATCAGCGGGATTACCAAATGTCTGAACCAAACTACTGAATAAAATGGTGAGAGAAATTAAACTAATCTTAATCATTTTATTATGCCTCCCTTCTGTAAAGATTAAAATAAATTGAAAGTTATGTTACGCACATTTGATAAAGACCTTCGAGGTTTTCTGAAATAATTAAGAATTTATCTTTTACTTCAACTACATTTTTAGCCAAACCTCGAAAGTTTCTCACCTTTGCGTAAGGTGACTTAAAAAAGTTTTAATAAACACAATAAATCTATCAACGGAAAAAGATAGTTCAAATAATGCCGAACTTAATATTCACTTTTTGCAGTTGCAAAAAAATAATTATTCAATTCAAGTTTAATTCAAAAGGCAAACAAACTTTACTTAAATTTATTAATTGATATTCGTTAATTGACATTGCAATTAAAAGCAAATAAATTTCAATTACAATTAATTCTCCACTAAAAACATTCTACAAGCATAAGGGTTACGCAAAACAATAAAAATCACCGGAGGCAAATATGAAAAATTTATTTTTTGTTTTGCTGTCATTTATGATCTTTTATTCCTGCGACTTTAAAAAATCTGCTCACAAAGATTTGATTACAGACCTATCAACTGCGGGTGATGGCCTTTCCTGTGAAGAAGTTATGATTCTTTCAGATGATAATGTTGATCAGAGAAACACCTTTACATTCGGTGAAGTAATTACTTTTAAGTTCAAAAACATTGAAGGATTTAATGAAGAAAACGGAAATGTCTTTCCCGGTATGAGCATTTTAATCAAAGATAGTCAGAACAATGTTGTTTTACAGAATGATGATGTTTATGCAAATTATTCTGAAGGAATAAATCTTTCCCCCATCGTTTTAACAGCTGAAGCAACTCTCGCAAGACCAATTCATTCAGGAAAACAATACAATCTGCTGATTAATATATGGGATAAAAAAGGTGACGGAAAATTTTCAGCAGAGATGAGTTTTGATGTAAAACCAAATGATAAAATTTCTGTTACAAAAAACAACTGTAACTATGATGAAGTGTATCTGTTTTCTGAAAAAAGTAATAAAGTGATAACAGACAATTCTATTCAGTTTGGAGAGAATGTATTCCTGATTTTTGAAGGAGTAAAAGAATTTGTTGAAGAAACTGAAAAAATCTACCCGGGCTTAAGCTTAATCATTAAGGATAGTAAAGATGAAGTAATATTAAGCAACGAAGATTTATTCAGCGAGTATGAACAATCCGGAATAGAAGCCAGCATATTCAAAGACAGAGTTTCTGCTAATTTCTGGTTTAATGTCTCAGAAGTTAATAACCCACTATCACTTGCAGCTAAACTATGGGACAAGAAAAGTGATAAGTTTATTTCAGTAAAAACAAGTTTGAACCTTAAATAAATAAATTAGTAAAGTTCACATAATCATCATTGCGGTGCATCAGCAGTATATTTTTGATTTACAGCTTCTGCAGTTTCAATGTTTTCAATTCCCGAAATTCTTTTCGCCAAAGATTTTCCATCAAGTTTATGATATTCCAGAACTTCAAGCGGAGTTCCGCATTCCGGGTATTCTTTCAAACCAAGGTTAATAAATTCTCTGCCACTAATTTCACCAATTTCCACCAATGCATTTAATATTCGGTCACCAAGTCCTCCAATAGCAGAATGATCTTCTAAAACAAAAATTCTTTTCTGATCATTTATAATTTTTTTCAGCCAGCTTAAATCAATTTTATTAAGCCACGGCATATTCACAACCTTTAAACCGAAACCGATTTTTTTCAGATAATCTGCCGCAACTAAAGCTTCGTGAAGCATTACAGGTCCGTAACCAAACAGTATTGCATCATTGCCCTCTGTTAATGTTGCACCAACTCCAACCTGAAATTTGTAATCAGAAGGAAGTTGGATTCTCTCAGGCGAAGGGCCAATTACTAATCGCAAAACACAATTTTCGTCAGAAACATTTATACAATAATCGGTAGCCCATTTAGTTTCCTGTGCATTGCAAGGTTGAATGATTGTTACATTTGGCAGTGCTCCAAATAATGAAATATCTCTGACGCTTTGATGTGATTTTCCAGGACCAGCAGGAATCATTCCTGCAAAGTGACAAGTGTAAATTATTTTTGTCTTCTCACCGGCATTATTATAAATCTGTTCATTTGCTCTTGCAGCAAGAAAACTTGCAAATGTGTTAACTATCGGGATCAACCCCATTCTTGCCAAACCACCTGCCATTGAAACCATATCTTGTTCAGCAATTCCGTTTTCAATAAATCGGTCGGGATAGGTTTTTTCAAAATTACGAAGTTTACAATCAGCGGATAAATCCCCATCAAGCACAACAAATTTCTTATTTGTCTTTGCAAGTTCGACTAAAGCTTCACCATAAGCATCTGTTACAAATTCTTTATCAAGTTTTGTTGCAACCTTTCCTTCGGTTTTATTTTCCGGTATTTCAATTTTACTTATACCAACTTCGGCAGCGAGTTTGTTTATTGATTCTGACAGTTCATTTAATCCTTTGATATAGCTTTCGTCATCAGGTGCACCAGAATGCCATTTGTAAAGTGTTTTTCCCTGAAAAGTTTCAGTCAGTGGCTTTTCCATAAAGGAAACGCCGCGACCTTTTATTGTATCTGCAATAATCATCTTTGGTTTGTCTGTAACTTTTTTCAGAGAATCAAAAGTATTTTTAAGTTCATTAAAATCGTGTCCATTTATTCTTACAACATACCAACCGAATGCAGAAACTTTTGTAACAACATCTTCAATATTGTTTACATCAGCAACAAGCATATCTGTCTGATATTTGTTGTGATCCATAATTGCTGTAACATTATTCACTTTCTGATGAGCCGTTGCCTGAAGCGATTCCCAAATTTGTCCTTCCTGAAATTCTCCATCACCAGTTAAAACATAAACATTGCCTTTGTATTTATTGTAAGATTTAGCCCAAGCCATTCCTTTTGCTTTTGATATTCCCATTCCGAGTGAACCTGTACTTGCTTCAATTCCCGGCTGACGGACTTCCGGATGTCCATCAAGTCCGTGTAATCTTCTTAACATTAAAAGTTTTTCTTCGGGAATAATTCCAAGTGCGTAAAACAATGAATAAAGTCCGGGAACATCGTGACCTTTTGATGAGAAATAAATATCACGATCTGGAGAATCAAGCCCCACTTCAAGCACATTTAGTTCATTCAGATACAAGTAAGTAACAATATCCATTGCGCTGAGCGATGAACCCAAGTGACCTGAACCAGCCTTTTTAACTGCAACAAGAGTATTGTAGCGACACATATCGGCAAAGAGTTTCATTCTTTTTGCCCAGTCGCCTTTGTGAGATTTTACTTTATCAAATTCTGATTTCCTGATGAGATTGTAATACATTTATTCTCCGATGAGTTTTATATTCTTATTTAACTGACACAAAAATATTATTGATGTGTGAGAAATTATAAGCTTATTATCACAATAAACTTTAATTTTTTGTTAAGTTTGTAAAAAACTTTGTTTGAAATGGATAAAAAATTTGAAGAGCTGATAAATTTTTACAAAGAAGTTGATAATCTGACTTCTAAGTTGAACGAAAGACACAAAACGAGACTGAAATGTAAAGCCGGTTGTTTTTCCTGCTGTGTTGATAACATTACTGTTTTCGAAGTTGAATCGGAATTTATTAAACAGAATAATGTAGATTTGTTAAAAAGCGAACTACCTCATCCTCAAGGATTCTGCGCATTCTTAAACAATAAAGGTGAATGCCGGATTTATGAACATCGTCCGTATGTATGCAGAACTCAGGGTTTACCACTTCGCTGGCTTGAAGAAATTAATGAAGAGAAGCTTATTGATATGCGTGATATTTGTCCATTGAATGAAGAAGGCGAACCGATAGTAAATCTTAAAATTGAAGATTGTTGGACAATAGGTCCGTTTGAAGAAAAGCTCGCTGCAATTCAAAGTAACTATGAAAAACAAACCACTGCAGAAAACAAAATGACAAGAATTGAATTGAGGAAGTTGTTTGATGTAAGATAATCTGTTAAAAATTTAGTCTTTTAATTAATCTGCTTTATTGATGTACTTCGCACGCTTCAAGAATATTTCCATCCGGATCATAGATCTGAAAAAACTTAACAACTTCATCCTCAATTATTTCGCTAACATCAACTCCAATATTCAGCAACCCATTGCGAGAAGCTTTTGCATCAAGTGTTCTGAAGATTGGATAAGAAGCAGTGTTTTTATTCCTGTGAATTTTCTCTTCTGTTTGCCATAAAGTTAAACTTGTTGGACTTCCAGTATCCATTACGACAAGTTTAAGATTTGAATCATCCCAGATAGGAGTTAATCCCAACTTTTCAGAGTACCACTTTTTAGAAAGGTTAATATCTGATACTCGTATAATTACTGTATCAATGCCCTGCAAAAATTTCTTCTCTGTCATAGTTATCACCTTTTGTTATTTGATTAAAATTAAATCAAAGTTAATACACTGTTTAATTCAGAGCAAAATTAAATTAAAAAATTTTTATATACGGCTTTAACTAATTTTGATCGGTTCAAAAACAACCACACAATGCATACAATAATTTCAAAATACAATTGCAATTACCCGAATCAGTGATTATGTTCTCAAGCGAAACTAATCCAATTTCATAAAAACATTAGAAACCCTTATGAGTATTGATAAATTAAGTTTGTATGATTTCATCGCTGTGTTAATGCCGGGAATTTTTTTTCTTATAAGCACAGAAATGATTTTTAATTTTGCCTCATCGGAGTTAGTTATTCCGGAAGGCAACAACTTCCCGCTTCTCTTATTGCTGATTGTTTTTGGTTACATAACCGGAATTTTACTTCAGGGTTTGAGCCAAACTATTACTGACAGAATATTAAAACTTTTTTGGAAAGGTCAGTTATCAGAAAAATGTTTGATGGATAATAATCAATTTCTTTCAGATGATTACAAGAAAATATTCTGGGAAAAAGTTAAACAGAAATTAAATCGCTCAAAGCCAACAGGAAATGAACAGGGAATAAGAAAAAACAATCGCGAAATATTTTCACTCATAGTCAAGTTAATTGAGCATGAAAAACATAGTGATAAAATTCAAATTTTTATTGCTCAGTTTAGTTTTTTTAGATCTCTTCTTACAGTCTTCAGCATATTGCTAAGTTTTCTTGTATTTAAATATTTCAGCTATGGAAATTTCACCAGGATTGAAATTATGATTCTGGTTTTTTCATTAATCGGTTTATTGATTTCATATTCGGGTGTAAAGAAACGTAATGAAGATTTTGTAAGAGCAACACTCGATGCTTTTATAATTTAGTGAATTATGAAAATTAAATTTTCTAAAAATAAAGCGAGTCATTCGCTGACTCGCTTTTGTGTATCACTACTACTTGCATCTGGGTGGGATTGATAGAGGCTATTTAATTAAGGTCATCTTTCTTGTAAAATTCAGACCCCCGGCAGATAGCTTATAAAAATAATTTCCACTTGGTAATGAAGAAGCATCAAAAACTACTTCATAACTGCCC
>JAIMAZ010000178.1 GCA_023511695.1 Ignavibacterium sp. | reverse complement strand
CCTTTGAAAACTTGGTTTCTTCCGTCTCGAAAACCCGCGAGAAAAGGCGAAGAATCTAAAATTTCCATAGGAATTTTTGAGTGCCCAAATTGTAAAGCTCGTTTTAGAGCCGCTTTAGAAGCAGCAACCAAAATTGAAGAGACAGTAAATATTAAAAACATATAAAAAGTTTTCATTTCATCAGACTCATTTTGATTGTCTTATAAAAATCATTAGCTGAAAGTCTAACAAAATAATTACCTGAAGGTAAATTACTTCCATCGAATTCCGTTTTGTAATTTCCGGCAGAGAGATAATCATTAATCAATGAAGTTACTAATTGTCCTAAAGAATTATAAACTTCTATCTTCACAAATCCATCTTCTTTAATACTGAATTCGATTGTCGTAGATGGATTAAATGGATTTGGATAATTCTGATTCAATCTATAGTCATAAGTCAGAATAGTTTCATCAATGTTTGTTACCGGTTCAACAAAGATTAACCAGCTAATTTCTTCTGAAAAGAATCCGTTAGAAAAAGAAACTCTTACTGAATCTGTTCTTGGTGCAGGATAAATTGTAAGTGAACGATAGAGATAAGAATTTCCTGTAGTGTTAAATACAAGATTTCCGTTTCTGAACCATTTATATGTTACATTAAGATTGCTTGTATCTGTAATATTTATACTGAATGGAACCTCTCCATTGTTAAAAATAGTAGTGTCACCGGCAGGTGAAAATCCATTTATTACTAAAGGACCAGGCACACTTACTTTGTAATTGAAAAAATCCGGCGGTGGATTTTCTCCCAAAGGATTGATGCCTGAACCTCCTTCCGGTAAAGTAGAAACATTATTATTGTTATCAACTGCAGCAAAATAATACTTAACTTCGGTTCGGTTAGGTTGACCGGGAATAATAAATTCATAAAGTGAACCGCTTGGACCATTATTATCGTTAACTACAAACCAATCTGATGTTATCTCATCTTTGATCGTTCTGTAATGCAAGTTCGCTCCAACAATCTGACCATCATCGGAAATGTTTGCTGAAATTGTAACCGGTTCGCTGTTGTAAACTATACTTTGATTATTATGACTAATTTGCGGTGCAATGTTGCTCGGAGGATTAAATTGTAAAACATAAAGACCAGTATTTATATCTGAAATTAAAGTAATTCCTGATGGAAGATATGGATAACAACCCCAAGCTCCATTATAAGTTCCGCTGTTTGATGGATATGTATCGTATTCACCAGCAAGAAATGGATTGGTTGGATCAGAAATATCTAATACCACATAGCCATGTTTGTAATAAGAAATATGTGCATAGTTCCCTTTGATAAATAAATTATGAACCGGATCATCAACAAGAGGTGTTGGATTGTTCATTTGCCAGGTTGGAACGATTAAATCCCATGTTGTTCTGTCCTGTAAATCCCAAACTGTAATATCCCTTACATCGAACTCTTCTGTTCCGACAAAATATCTCTTATCTTCAGTCATCCAGCCACTATGAGCATAAATTCCCGGAAGCGACGGACTAACAGAAATTAAAACAGGATTTGATTTGTTCGAAACATCAATTAAATCATAAGAATCTTCTGCGGCTGCAACAACTGTATCATTCCAAACATAAACATCGTGAATATATCCGCTTCCAAGATAGTAAGCTGTTCTAACAGGATTAGTTGGATTTGATAAATCAAGAATGTGCATTCCACCGCCGTTGTTAGTACCAATCACATAAGCAAAACCATTATCAATAAAAATATTATGAGCGCGTGTAAACCAGGTTTCCAGTGTGTTTACGAGTGTAGCAGAATTTGGCAAGTTAGAAAGATCAACTATCTGGAGACCTCTTCCAGTGCCGGTTCCTTCAGTTACAATATAAGCATAATGAGAATGTACTTTAATATCACGCCAAATTGAATTTGGTCCTGGTATGAATGCAACCTGAACAGGATTCGAAGGATTAGTAACATTTACTATTGTAGTTCCGTGCTGAGTTCCAAGCAGTGCATATTCTCGTCCTTGTGAATCAACATATCCCCAGATATCATTATATCCAATTGAAGGATAAGGATTGAAGTTGCTTAATAAAGTTACATTAGTTTGTGAGAAAATAACCGCACTAAAAAATACAATATAAAAGATGATTGTTTTTTTCATATGCTCACTTTTTTTGAATAGGATTTTAGTTTTACAATTACTTAACTAAAAGGATTTTCTGAACTCTAAGTTGTTCAGAATTCCTTACTACAATAAAATATGTTCCTGATGAAAATTCAGGAATTCGGTTTAATTTGTTAAAATTAAACAGATGCTTCCCAACATCAAGGTATCCTGAATAAATGCTTTCAATCTTTTCACCCAAAATATTATAAACATCAATACTTACAAAATCAAAAGTATTTACAGTTAAGTAAATTTGTATGTTAGAATTGAATGGGTTCGGAAATGTTTCAATAATTAAGTCATTCTCAGCAGTTTTTTCATGATTTATTTCAATGCTGTTAATTAATGTGTTTTTGTAGAAATAAATTCCACCCTTAACATTTCCGATAAAGATATCCTTATCGGTGTCATTGTCTATATCACTGAAGGCAATCTGAGAGTAACCTCCGAATGCAAAATTTTCAAATTCATGAGGGGTTAACTGCCATATCGGAGAAAAATTATCTCCGACATTTCTGTAATAAAAAATTTTTCCTTCTCTATTGCCACTGAAGAGATCTGATTTGCCATCATTATCAAAGTCAAAAATTGTTGGAGTGCTGTTATCTCCAACATCAATTCCATGAAAGAAATTCGGAATACTTTCAAAGATAAAGTTTAGTGAGTCACCTATATTTCTATAGAAAAATATTCTTCCATTGAAGGCACCACAAATTAGATCAAGATCATTGTCGTTATCAAAATCAAATAGGGATGGAGTTGAACTTGTTCCTGCATCAATAACTGTTGATAGGTTATCAGTTAAAAATCCGAGCGAAACAAAATTATAGTTTGATTGATTTCCTATATTCTGATAATACTCAATTTTACCATCAAATCTTCCGATCAGTAAATCCATATCACCATCGGAATCTAAATCACCAAATGCCGGAACCACAGAAAGGTCAGCAGTTATATCGGAAAAAGTTTTTGTTATAAACTGGAATTCAGGTTGTTCGCTGTTTCCAATATTTTCAAAAAACCAGATTGAGCCGCTTGGATTATTGAGACTTCCAATGAACAAATCATCATCTGAATCGCCATCTATATCAACGAAAGATATATGAGAATTATTCCCAACATCTAAGGTGTAGAGATAATCATCCGTTTGTTTTGACAAAATTGCTTGCTGCGGAGTTCCAGTATTCAAATAGTAAATTATTGATTGCTCAACAGATGGATCATAAAGCACACTTACAAATAAATCATAATCAAAATCACCATCAATGTCTGTAACACGAGGCATATTAAAACCTCTGGTGTTCACACTATCTGAGTTAATAGGGAATACGACTGAGAAAAGCGAAATCTGCGGTGAAGTCGATGTTCCGGTATTCAGAAGAAAGTACAAACTGTTGCTAAAAAAATCTCCCCAGAGTAAATCAAGGTCCTCATCATTTTCAAAATCAAAAAATTCTAATGAGCTTGCACCGTGCTTGGATTTGTTTTCTTTCTCTGTTCCTATTATCAGTATATTCTGCCAGAAATTTGTTATGAACTTAAATGAATAGTTCTCACTATTGCCAATGTTTTCGTAAAATGTAACTGTGCCGGCCGTATTACCGAGAAAAAGATCGTAATCATTATCAGAATCGATATCAGCCAACACTGGATTACTTCCAAATTCTGCAAAAATGATATTGCCATCATTATCTCTTAAAGTATCAGAAAAAATTTTGAAAGATGGTGAGTACGGAGAGCCATCATTTTTATACAGTGAAATTAGATTTGAATTGGCTGTTAAATAATCAAAATCGTTATCATTATCTATGTCAACGAAATAGAACCAGTCACGAAAAAATAATCCGGGAAATGTATCAGTGGTAAATTTAAATTCAGGGACAGTGGAAGTTCCTATGTTGAGTAAATATCCGAAGGTTCCATCACTGTTGAGAAAAAATAAATCAAAATCATTGTCTCCATCAACATCAACAAAATGATGTTCAGGATTGTTAAAACCACCGGAAAAGATATTATTATATAATCCGGACGGTCCGAAAATTTTTGGAGAATCAATTACTCTCTGATAGTTCTGTGGATGGGTAGCAGTAAACCATAAAGCTAAGATAAGAAATATTATTTTGTAATTTTGTATAAGCATGCATCACCGATTGTTCGGAATGGTTCAACCTTGAAATTTTCCATATCTTGCTCTTTTGTCTGAATTGATCTTTCGATAATCATAAGACTTTCGGAATGCATATATCCATTTGCTTTTATATTTTCTACAACTTTATAAACGTCATATTCAAAAAATGGTGGATCGGCTAAAATCAAATCATAACTTTTGTAACTTTTTTTTCTGCTGAACACAATTGCTTCCGAACGAACCACATAACATTTATCTTTCACTTCAAGCGATTCAATATTTTCGTAAAGATTTTTATAGATGAAATAATTCTGTTCGACAAATAAAACAGATTTTGCCCCACGACTTATACATTCAAAGCCAAGTGAACCAGATCCTGAATACAAATCCAGAACTGATATCCCTTCAAAATCAATAAGGTTGTTAAGAATATTGAAAAGTGTTTCCCGAACTCTGTCTGTAGTTGGTCTTATAAATTTTGATTGAGGCACTTTAATCAATCTACCTTTCAGATAGCCGGATATAATTCTCATTTTCATCTTAGTTATTACTTTTAACCGATTCTGAATGCAATGCCCGCAGCAGGCGCGAATGAATTATACTTTTCGAGATAATATTTGTTTTCGTAAAGTTGTGGAAGCGGTCTTATTTTATCAAATGGATTAAAGAGAATAAAATCAAGTCCCAATACTTTTTTAAGCGTTTGAACAACTGAACCTGAAATTTCATCTCCCGAAATGAATGCTGCTTCTATCTGACTTCTTTCAATTTTTAATGTTGATGAATGATGTGTTTCTCTGATAAGGTGATCAGGAATTTCACTTGCATCTTTTAGTGGAATTACTTTGAAGTAGAGCGGTTTGCCATTGAAAGCAAAAAGTATAGAAAGAAATTTATTGTTAAAATGAATACTTAAAGTCAGTCCTTTATAAACTATAGCATTGCTTAAAGAAAGTGATCTTTCTGCTGCCAGATGTAGATTATCTACAAATCGCAATCTGAGATTATTTTTCTTACAGAAATTTTCAAGCAATTGAATAAATCTTCTTGGTACTGCAAATACCAGCGCTGATGATGTTTCATTAAATATGCATCTTTCAATTTCGAAAAACTGAATGGCCAGATTTTTAATTGGCGCAAAAGGGTAGAGAACAGATAGCTCCCAACGAAATTCCTCAATAAGATCCTGATACAATAAAGTATTTTCATAAGGAATTTGCATAGAGTAAAGTAATTCAAAAGGAAGAGTGAAAGAAACAGCAGAGCAGTTAAGCGGCTTTTTAATAAGAAGTTCATCATAAGCGCCCTGAAGCAGAGCGCTTATTTTTGTGTCTTTATCATTATCAAAATCAATTGGATCGTTGAAGTAGGCTTCATCAACATTTACCAGTCGAAACTGGTCGCCAACATAATTTACTTCAACTACCTGAAGCTTAGTACTGGATAAACTAAAACCCGCATGATTTTCAAATCCAGCCATCAACTAAAAATGTTACTCCCACGATGCTGTATTTTTCAAAGCATCATTATCCAGACTGCCAATTGTACCATAACCATCCGGATCTTCAATGTAATATCTGGTTCCTTTAACAATTCGTTTTTCTGTGCGAAGGAATTTTTTTGTTGGAGTGAATACTGAATCTATTACTTCAGAACTGTCTATTTTAATTATAAATCTCTGCTGAGATTTTGGAGTATTATATAAACTTTCTGGTGTAAATTCTCCGTGTGAAAGTTTTACAAAAGGATTTGAACTTTTGTTAGTAACAGGATCAATGGAATTCACAATACTATCAACAAATTTGTCGTTCTTAATGAAGTCAATAAGTTTTTCGAGATTATCAGTAAATGTTCCGTTTTTCTTTTGCCAAAGAATTTCAGCTTGCTTAAGATTTGTCATTCTGAGGCGAGCTTCTTTCTTATAATAAGCTTCCTTTTCCATAATTTCTCTCGGATCAATTATGGCAACTTTAATAAGAATAACAGTTAATATTGCAATAACTGTGTAAAGTGCAACATGAACATACCAAGGATCTTCATTTGAATGATTTGTATAGGACATTTTACCTCCGGAAAAATAATTTCTTAATCAATGTATAGGTACTTTTTAATG
>JAIMAZ010000177.1 GCA_023511695.1 Ignavibacterium sp. | reverse complement strand
ATTCCTTCTTGAAAATGAAATCTACCATACCCCTCTGCTATGTTTGCAGTCGAACTTACAGAAGCTTTTCTAATCTGATAATCTAAATTATATTTTTCTTCTTTTGGCAACACAGGAAGAATCTTTTCATAAAAAAATAATTTCACATCTCGACATTTCTGCCAAGCAACAAGGCTTGTAAAATCTCTATGATTATCATAAAACTCTTCTGGCTCATTTAATGAAAAATTATTATTAAATTCATAAAAATCTTCAGACATATTTTATTCCTTCAACCTTATTCCCTATACCTTTTACCTTATCCCACTCCCACTAACCTTTCTTCAACCACGATTGTGCATAATCTTCAACCATTGTTTCTTTTACATTACGAGTTACCTGAAGTGGTTGAAATGTGTCAATCATTACAGCGTATTCTTCAGTTTCCTTCTTACCAATTGATGCTTCGGTTTTTCCAGGCTGCGGTCCGTGTGGAATTCCCATCGGATGCAATGTTATTGAACCTTCCTGAACTCCGGTTCGCGACATAAAATCTCCGTGCACATAATACAAAACTTCATCGCTATCAACATTCGAATGATAATAAGGTGCTGGTATTGCGTGCGGATGAAAATCATATAATCGGGGAACAAAATTGCAAACAACAAAGTGTTCTGTGACAAATGCTAAATGAATCGGTGGTGGTAAATGAATTTTGCCAACTTTCGGAGCATACTCTTTTATATTAAAAGCGTAAGGATAAAGAAAGCCATCCCATCCAACTACATCAAACGGATGATGAGGCAAACGATATTCAAACATCCTGTTTCTAACTTTAAGCATTAATCTGAAATCACCTAATTTATCAATCGGTTCCATATAGTTTGGTGGACGAAAATCTCTTTCGTAATAAGGTGCGTCTTCTGTTAATTGTCCATATTCATTTCTGAAATGACGAGGGATTTCAAATGGTGTATCTGATTCAACAATTAAAAGTTTATTGTTCTTATAATCATCAAGTTTTAATTGATAGGTAGTTCCTTTTGGAATTATTAAATAATCCCACTGTTCAAATTTTAAATCACCGTATTCTGAAAGAAGATGACCGCTTCCGTAATGAACGAAAATCATTTCATGCATTTGAGCATTTCGATAGAAGAATTCAGAATCTTCAGTTATTGTTGCAGTTGAAATCGTGATATGATTGTTTTTCAGGAACTCATTTCTAGCGGTAATAATATTTCCCTGACTTTGTTTTCTACCGGTAATGAAATGATAATACTGCAATGGAGCATCATTCCATTCGTTTGCAGAAGTATCAATATTTACTTCACTGATTTTTTCAACTTCAGGCGGCATATAAAGATGATACTTGTTTGAATAAATTCCCGAAAATCCTTTTGTACTGAAAAGTTCTTCGCGATATAGCGTTCCATCATCTTTATAAAAAGTTATGTGACGCTTTGGGGGAACTTTACCTAATCTAACATAATAAGGCATTATAACCTCCTGATATTTTTATTACAAAATTCTTACATGCAATTATAAATTCATTTTCTAGATAAAAGTTCATTGCTGGATTACCGAATTCTTTCTATTAGGTTTTTATTCTTCTCTATCCAGACTTCCTCTTTGCATTTGATCTCTTTCAATTGATTCAAACAATGCCTGGAAATTTCCCTGACCAAATCCTTCAGCTCCTTCACATCGCTGAATTATTTCATAAAAGAATGTCGGACGATCACTGATTGGTTTAGTGAACAGTTGTAGAAGATATCCTTTACCTTCTGTATCGCAAAGAATTCCATACTTCTTTAATTCATCAATGTCTTCTTTGATTTTAATTCCCTTCTCCTTTAGCATTTGATAGTATGTATCTGGAGGATTGCTTAGAAACTCTACTCCATTATTTCTCATAGCACGAATTGTAGATATTATATCATTTGTTGTAATAGCAACGTGCTGAATTCCGCTTCCAAGATATTCATCAATGAATTCTTCAATTTGAGATTTCTTCAAACCTTCATAAGGTTCGTTAATTGGATTCTTCACTACTGCCTCTTTTGAACGAACAACTTTAGAAAGTAAAGCTGAATATTGAGTCGAGATATCGCCTGGACCAAATTCAATAAATGTTTCGAAGTTAAGTGTTGTGTTAATGTAATTTGCCCAAAGATTCATTTCATTGGTTCTTACATTTCCGACAATGTGATCAATAGTTTGCAATCCGGTTTCTTCTCTTTGAATTGTGATATTCTGAATTGGCTGCTTAAATCCGGGTTTAAAGATTCCTTTATAATTATCACGATTGATGAATACGATTTCACAATCGTCATACAAACGAATTGCTGCTTCTTCAACAAATCCATTTTCATCTTCAAATTTTTTAGGTGGACGAATCGGTATTCCTCCGTTTTTAACGGAAACTTCATAAGTTTTTTTAACATCATAAACTTTCAGAGCCCATCTTTTTACACCATCGCCATGTCTTTCAACAAATGAAGCGATTTCATAATTAGTAGGTTTAATTGCTGATGTGATAACAATGTTTATATTATTTAACGAAAGTAAGTAAGACACTTTATCTTTCACACCGGTTTCAGGTCCGCAATATCCGGTTATATTTAGTCCCATTGCTTTCGCATGCCAGTATGCCCACATTTTAGCTGAGCCAACATAAAATTCAACATAATCGTATCCGATGATTCCAGCTTTTTCTGTCATATTAAAACTCCTTGGATTAGTTGAAGGGAAAATTTTATTACTCAAATTTATATTAAAATAATTTTAATAGAAAAGTATTATTTGAAACAGTTCAATTAAGAATGTAAAGAATGATACTATTATTTAATGCTGTCAAGTAAAAAGAAATCATTTTTCTTGATTGCTCTTTTTTTCGAATAATTTTTATCCTGGAAATTACACTCTGATTCAACAGGGCAATCATAACACTTTGGATTTGTTGGCGTACAATATTCCCTTCCGAGACGAAGTAAATTTGTATGAAATGAATGCGCGGATTTCTCAGGAATAAAATTTTTAATTGCGTAAAATGTTTTTTCAGGAGATGTAGTTTTAACCAATCCAATTCTGTTCAATATTCTGTGCACGTGTGTATCAACGGGACAAATATTTCTATCAAGAGCAAACAGCAAAACACAGCTTGCAGTTTTAACTCCGATTCCCTTGTGTGATGTTAGTTCATCAATTATTTCTTCATCGTTTTTCTTTTTAATATGATTGAGAGAAATCCTGCCATTATCTTTCTTTAAATTTTTCAAAAGATTAATAATTGCCTGCGATTTCTGTTTACCTAATCCAGCAACCTTAATTAGCTTTTCGACCTGCGAAGGTTTCATTTTTAATATGTCATCCCAGACTTTAACACTTTTCTTCAGATTCAAAAATGCTTTATAAGAATTTTTATCATTTGTATTCTGAGAAAGAATTGTCCCGATAATAATCTCAAGTGGATCAGGAAGTTTCTTTGACCTTTCGGGAATTCCGTAATGATTAACCAGAAGTTTATTTATGTTTTGAATTTTCTTTTTCATTTAATACAAAGTTTCAAAAATGTTTTGATATTTGAAAATTGAACATTTGGACTAATGACGGAATTGTTTTTTGATAAATTATTTTTACAAATCTTATTCCCGGATATAATCACAAAACATTTCATTATTTTTGAATAAAAATTTATGGAGATTAAATGCCCACTTTAATGGTAAGCATTTCCGGAATTCGGGGAATTGTTGGAGATGGTTTAACACCTGATGTAATTGTGAAATATACTTCTGCTTATGCAGATTTTATTGAACAAGGTAAAGTTGTTGTTGGAAGAGATGCAAGAATTTCCGGAGAAATGGTTAATCAAATTGTAACCGGAACTTTACTTGCCAAAGGACTTGATGTAATTGATATCGGAATTGTTCCAACTCCAACTGTTCAATACACGGTTAAAACTTTAGAAGCTCAAGGTGGAATTGCAATCACTGCTTCTCATAATCCTAATGAATGGAATGCTCTTAAACTTCTTAATTCAACCGGACAATTTATGAGTCCGGAAGAACACGAAAAGATGAAAACATTTCTTGATTCAGAATCATTTTATGAAAGCTGGGAGAAGCTTGGCAAACGAGAAGAATATTATCAGGCAATTGATAATCATATTGATGCTATTCTGAAATTAAAAGTGATTGATACTGAAAAAATCAGAAAAAGAAAATTTAAAGTTCTGCTGGATTGTGTTAATGGTGCTGGTGTCTACTCTGTTCCAAAATTATTGGATAAACTTGGTTGCGAATATATTTCAGTTAATTGCGATAAGTCCGGAATTTTCCCAAGGTTACCTGAACCACTTCCTGAAAATCTGATTGATACGATGAAAGCAGTAAAAGAGAATAAAGTTGATTTCGGAATTGTAGTTGATCCTGATGTTGACAGGTTAGTCCTTATAACTGACAAAGGAGAACCATTTGGTGAAGAAAACACTATCACTCACGTTGTGAAGTTTGTTTTATCAAAAACTCCTGGAAGTGTTGCAATAAATTTATCAACTACAAGAGCGGTTGAAGATGTTGCAAAAGAATTTTCCTGCAAAGTATTTAGATCAGCGGTTGGTGAAGCAAATGTTGTAAAAAAAATGAAAGAAGTCGGGGCGGTTATCGGCGGTGAAGGAAGCGGCGGAGTAATTTATCCGGCTTTACATTATGGCAGAGATGCATTGGTTGGAATTGCGTTAACTCTCCAACATTTAGCTGAAAGAAATATCAGCCTGGCAGAATTAAAATCAGAACTGCCGGAATATTTTATTGTTAAGAAGAAAATTGAATTAAAGAATGTAAGTCCTGATGAGGTGATAAACAGTTTAATTTTCAAATACCAGAATCAACATTTGAATACTGATGACGGGCTTCGTATTGATTTTGATGATCATTGGGTTCATATGAGAAAATCTAATACAGAACCAATCATCAGAATAATTGTTGAAGCAAAGAATAAAGAGCTTGCCGAAAATTTTGCTAATAAGTATCTGAAAGAAATTGAAGAGTTAGTATAATCTTTTTCTTTTCTGAATGTAACTGAAGAGAGCTTTATCAAAAGGCATTGAAGTATCAATCAGAGTATAATCAAAATTTGAGTTAAGGCATTCTCTTTTTATTCTATCAATAAATTCATTCATCGCTTGTTGATAAGCTTTCTGAATCTGATAAGGTTGTGTTGCCATTTGTTCTTCAGTTTCAAGATCGACGAATATTGCATCTTTGCCAAAACCAAAACTTCTTTCCATCGGATCAAGTATCTGAAAAACAATTACTTCATTTTTCATATACGAAAAATGCTTTAATGCTTTAATTGTTTTATCTACATCGTCAAAAAAATCAGAAATGATTATTACTAATCCTCGTCGTTTTATTTTCTCAGCAACTTGTGAAAGTGATTCTGAGGTATTCGTTTTCTCAGAAGAAGTTATTTGATTTAATTCATAAAGAATCTGGTGAAGATAAGTCCGCGATGCTTTTGGTGGAAGATATTTTTTTATCGTTTCAGAATATGTGATAAGTCCGGCAGCATCCTGTTGTTTGATAAGCAAATAAGATAAAGCAGCAGCAAGTGTTTTAGCATATTCAAGTTTATTATAATCTTTTCTTGATGAATAAGACATTGACTTGCTGCAATCAAGGATAATGTATGCTTTAAGATTGGTTTCTTCTTCGAACTGTTTGATAAAATATTTTTCAGTTTTTCCGAAAACACGCCAATCAACATTTTTCAAATCATCGCCTTGCATATAAGGTCTGTGCTCACTGAATTCAACACTAAAACCGTGATAAGGACTTTTGTGAAGTCCAACCATAAAACCTTCGACTACAAGTCTGGCTCTTAATTCAAGATTATTAATTCTGGGAATGATTGAAGGATTAAGGTAACTTTTATAATCTGTTAACTTAAATTCCATTATTGCTTAGCCATTTTCTTTTTCAGAATCTCTTCAGGTGGTAAACCAATGTATTCAAGTTCCTGTTTAGCCGAGGTTGCTAATTCGTGATTAGGAAATTTCTCAAGAAAAAGATTATACTCTTTTGTAGCATCATCATACTTATTCAGCTCGTTAGCAAGAATAAAAGCAGACATAAAAAGTGCTTTTGGAGCTAATGGGCTTTTAGGATATTTATCATACAAAGTACGAAAATAAAATTGTGATTTTTTAGCTGACTCTTCAGCAGAAAGATTTTTATCAAGTTTACTTTGATAAATTGCGGCTAACTGAGCTAAAGCTTCAGGTGAATAATTCTCATCACTGCTCTGCGCAATTTTTTCAAATTCCGAAACTGCTTCTTCAATTTTATTCTCCTGAAGAAGTTTGACTGCATTATTAAAATCTCCTTCCAGAGATTTAGAACAAGAAACTAATATTAGAATTATAAATAGTGATAAAATCTTTTTCATAGAATTTCTTTCC
>JAIMAZ010000176.1 GCA_023511695.1 Ignavibacterium sp. | reverse complement strand
AAAATATTATTGCCTCTGTAGACTATTATAAAGTAATCAGTGATACGCTCGGTAATATCAAACCGGAACTACCGAGCGTATCACTGATTACTTTATAATAGTCTACAGAGGCAATAATATTTTCAGCAGTTATTTTGCCAAGTATATTTACTCCGCCGCGAAATGTACAATCAATTGTATTAGGAATTAAAACTATTTCAACATTTGCTGGTTTGTTAATCACATTAACGGGAATACCTGCAACTGTATTTTCAACTATTCTCTGAACATCAAGCGTAACTTCAACAATCTTTGGAATGGTTTCAAATCCTCTTAAGCTTTCAAGTTCTGAAGTTAGTGTAATTTTCTGATCGAGATTTTTCAGAGAAATCTCTTTAGTCTTAAACTCATCCATATATTTTATCAAGCTCGATGGTCCTTTAACAAGAACGGAATCTGGTACGATTGAAACTTTCGTTGCAAGATTATAACCTTCTTTAAAGTCAAGATTCAGTTGCGGAACAACCTTAAGTTTTTTTTCAGCTAATGGCTCAACATTGATTCTGATATTTTTGGGACTGATATCAAGAATATTGATTCCAGCAGCAAACCACGGATTGTTTTCAACATTTGCCAACAGATTTGCTGAAACTATTCCACTATCACCTTTGACTGATACATAAAAATATTTCGAACTTCCTAATTCAAACGACATAAGTTTCCATCCATCAGCTTTTAAACGAACAGTAATTGTTTGAGGAAGATCGTTTCCAACGGTATAACCGGCAGGTAAATCAATAACTTCAATCGGCAGTTTATAAATTGAATAATATTCATCCGACAGAGCGATACTCACCCAGACAGTAACCGAAAATAGAACTGAAATAATTATTATGTAAAACTTTTTATTCAAATTATTCCGGTAAAATTTGTTTAAAGTAAACCATCAATTCATCACGGTTTGCAATTGAAATTTGTCTTCCTTTAATGGGGAATTCTTCAAAGTCACGGGCAACTCTTCTAAGCTTATGAACATTAAGTCCATCAAGATCTGAAAGTTTTTTAACAACATAAGAAGAGACTGCTTTTGGTTTGGATACTTCAGTTTTCTTTTCATCAGCTGAAAGCTTTTTTCCCAATGCTTCAAGTCGTAATCTTTCAATTGTGCTTAGATTTATATCAGATGTTTCGGAAGATTGAATTTTTTCTTTTGGTTTTGATAATTTTTTTACGGCAGTCTTTTTAACTTTTCTTACTTGAACACTTTCAGATTTTTTTGTCGGAAGTTCTTCTATTGGTGATGTTATAAGTGTTTCCTGTGATTTTATTTCAGATTTGATTTGTCTGATATGATGTTTTTTTGTTTTGTTAAAAAATTCTCTTTCTATTGATGGGTTTAAATTTTCCAGAATTGTAAAGTTAGCAACAGATGAAATTTTGTTAATTGTTGCAACTGCTAAATTAAGTGCATAGTTAATCTGAGGAAAATTTCCTCTCATTTTTAATAAAACATTTCCATTATTTATCTCGTCAAGCTCAATTTCCACGGAAGAATTTTTTAACAATGTATCAACAGCATAAATTGATGCGCAAAAACCATTTACCTCTAAAAGTGCAAATGAGTTATTCATCTTTCTCACCTTCAATAAAATTAAACAAATCCTGATGAGGAACTGCAATAACGGATTTTGCAACCAAAGAATTTTTTTCAGTGCAATGACCTGCTCCAAAATCTATTGCCTGCTGAACTGCTCCCAATTCACCTTTGATAAATACTGTCGTGTAACCATTTAGTAGCTGACGAACATTTGAAAGTTTGACTTCAAATCTATCAACCATAAGATGAGCAATTTCAACTGCACTGCTCAGTGAATTTGTTTCAATTATTCCAAGCGATTGTTTAAGCATTGATGTGCTCCCAAAAAGATTTATCTGTACCAAAAATAAGAGGACGATGGTTAATTATCAATTTAATCAATTCTGTGAGTCGAGATATTCGGAAAGAATTATTGCTGCTGAATGCATATCAATCAATCCTTTATCCTGTCTTTTCTTTTTGCTCTTCACAGATTCTATGATTCTTCTTTCAGCAATTTTTGAAGTGTGAGTTTCATTCCAGAGTATTATCTCAAGTCCGAATCTTTTTTCTAATTCCGTTTTAAATTTCATAACTTCCTTGAAAACAGATTTAGTAGTATTTGGTGAATCATCAGGCAAACCTAAAACAATTTTTACTACTGATTTTTCTTCAATTATATTTTTCAGATTTTCAAAAACATTCTCGTCATTGAGGATTGTTGTAAAAGGTGATGCAAATTTTTTAAACGGATCACTTAATTCTATTCCTATTCGTTTAAGACCAAAATCAACTGACATTATTCTGGTGAAATTATCTTCGTTCATAAAGTGCTTTCGAATCTCTCAACTGAATAGACTCCCTGAACTTTTTTCAATCGCTCGATAATTCTATTAAGATGTTCAAGATTTTGAACATACATTGTAACATTTCCTTCAAAAGTAGAATCGGTTGTATTGATGTTGATTGATTTGATATTTGTATTGCGGTAAGTTACAATTGTATGTGAAATGTCGTTAAGAATTCCCGGTCTGTCTTCTCCGCGAATTGTTAATCCAGCAACAAAAAGATTATCTTCAGTTTCAGGCCATTGAACATTTACAAGTTTAGAAGAATCAGCAACTGACATATGTAAAAGGTTAACACAATTTTTTCTGTGAATTTTTATTCCTTCACCAACTGTAATGTAACCAATTACCGGATCGCCGGGAATCGGATTGCAACACTTTGCATAAGTGTAAAGTATTCCGGATTTTTTGCCGTCAACTAAAATTCCGCCGACATCACTTCTTGCAACATTGGCAAATTTATCAAACCCAAGTTCTTTTTGTTTCTCACGTTCTTCTCGTTCTTTGCTTGCGGTAATTACATCATCAACATTAAGCAGGCCTTGTGCAATTGCTTTGAAGAATTGTTTTACATTATCGTATTTGTGAAGGTGTGCTAATTTCAGAAGTTCATCAGGATTAAAAGTAAGTTTTAACTTTTTAGTTTTTTTCTCCCAGATTTCTTTGCCCTTCTCAATAATCTCCTGCTCTTCTTTATTCAACCATTTACGAATTTCATTTTTTGCTTTGTGAGTTTTTACAAATTTTAACCAGTTTTTGTTAGGATGCTGATTCTTTGAAGTTATTATTTCAACCTGATCACCACTGTGAAGTTCTGTATCCAGCGGAACAATTTTGCCATCTACCTTTGCACCGATACAATGATGACCCACTTTACTGTGAATATCAAAAGCAAAATCAACCGGAGTTGATCCAACAGGCAATCTTCTCAAATCACCTTTTGGTGTGAAGACATAAATTTCATCCTGATAAAGATTAAGCTTAAAACTTTCGAGCAATTCTTTTTTCTGTTCATCTCTCGAGGCATTTTCAAAAATGTCGCGAATCCAGTTTACCCAATTTTCTAAATCTTTATCTGTTGCGGTTTTACTTTCCTTATACCGCCAGTGTGCCGCAACACCTTTTTCTGCAACTTCGTGCATTTGTCGTGTTCTAATCTGAACTTCGACAAGTCTTCCTTCAGGTCCAACTACTGTTGTGTGAATTGACTGATAATTATTTGTCTTTGGAATTGATATATAATCCTTGAAGCGATCTGGAACGGGAAGATAAATCTGATTTACAATTCCAAGAACTGTATAGCAGGCATTAGCATCATCAGTATCGAGAATAATTCTTACTGCAAACAAATCATAAATTTCTTCAAAAGGTTTATTGCGTCGAACCATTTTCCTGTAAATGCTGTAAAGATGTTTCGGTCGTCCGCTTAACTCATACTTAAGTTTATACTCATTAAGTTTTTTTATTATTGGCTCAGAAAACTTTTTGATATATGCTTCTCTGTCTTTTCTCTTAGCTTTTAATTTTCTGGCAAGTTCTTCGTAAGCTTCTCTGTTAAGAAATTTAAATGATAAATCTTCAAGTTCCCACTTAACTTTTGCTAATCCGAAACGATGAGCAAACGGGGCATAAATTTCTAAAGTTTCCTGCGCTATTCGTCGCTGTTTATCAGGGCTTACAAATTCAAGCGTTCGCATATTGTGAAGTCGGTCAGCAAACTTCACAAGAATAACACGAACATCTTTAACCATTGAAAGTAAAAGCTTACGATAATTTTCTGCTTTGGTAATTTCGTGTCCCTTAAATATGCCGCTTATTTTTGTTACACCATCAACAATTTCAGCAACTTCTTTTCCGAATTCTTTTGAAAGAACTTCCACTGTATAGTCAGTATCTTCTGCAACATCGTGAAGCAAAGCACAAACAACTGTTATGTCATCTAAAGGAAATTCCTCCACTGCAATGTTTGCAACTTCGTAAGGATGAGTAAAGTATGGCTCGCCTGAAGCACGAATTTCATTTTTATGTGCCTCAAGACTATACTCGAAAGCTTTTGTTATTAATGCTTCATCAACCTTAGGCAGATTTTTTCTGCAATTCTTCAGCAACGCTTCGAGCATCATTTGATATTTGGGATTATCTAAAGCCATTTTTTATAGTATGATAAAATCTCGGATGGAATTTACTTTATTTTTCTGACTACTTAAAGTCAGCACCAGATGTGGGCAATATTTAATAGCTGTTCAATTCTTTATATAATTTCTGAACTCTTTTCAGGCGGCTTTCGAGCTTATCCTTTTCATACTCAGAATAATTTTTTATGCTTAAAATTTCTTCACAAAGTTTCTTTGCATCTGACATTTTACCAAGTTTATAATATTGCTGAGCAATGATGTGTTTTAGTGTAACTTCATTAATTCTATTCGATTTTAGTGTATCCGGATATGACTTAAGAACATTAAAATATTCTTTGATAGATTTTTGTGGATTTATGTTTTCGTAAGCTCGTGCTAATCCCCATCTGAAAATCCGTGAGTCAGGATATTTATCAAGGGCCTTCCCGGCTAATTCAATTGCATCTGCATATCTTTCACGATCAATATAAATCCAGATTAAAGAATTAACAGCCAAATGATAATTGTATGATGAATTTTTAACTGCAGAAGAAAGTAATTTTATTCCCAAATCTTTTTCGTCATCAATAAATGGCAGCCAATTAAGAAATTCAGTCTTGGCACTTTTCCAGTACTTGTAAGTTCCGATTGCAATGTAAGCATCGTGAAATGAACTATCATTTTCTAAAATATCTTCAAAAAGAGAAATGGAACTTAATCCCGTTGAAATAGCCTGAAGCCAGCTTCCGCGAATAGCATCATAGTAAGCAATGTAACCTTCGGTGAGTGCAAGAAAATATTTATTCCACAGATTTCGTTCGTCTTTTTCCAGTAAATTATTTGAGATGTCTTTTGCAGTTTCGAGGTAGTTTGTAATTAGTTTGTGATTGAAAGGAATTTGATAATCATAACTCTGTGCAATTTCAGTTGCGGCTAAATAAATTTTCCCAAGCGGCAAATCACCTCTCTGTTTATCAAGTTCAGAAAAAATTGTTTTTGCTTCATCGTAATTCTGATTGATAATTTTATCAATTCCTTTTCGAAGTAAATCATCAACTTTTTTATCTGGATAAGATTGGGCAAATACTGAAAAGGATAAAAATAAAACCGCTGCAAATATTTTATTAAAGTGTACCGAAAGTTCTGTCACCAGCATCTCCAAGTCCAGGCAAAATATATCCTTTATTATTCAGCTCTCTGTCTAATGAAGCAGAATAAATTTTTACTTCAGGATGATCAGCATTCATTCGTTGAACTCCTATTGGAGCTGCAACAATACAAGCAAAATAAATTGTCTGAGCGCCTTTCTTTTTAAGATAAGTAACTGCTCCTGATGCACTGCCACCAGTTGCGAGCATTGGATCTAACAGTATCACATCAGATTTTTCAAGTTCGGAAGGAGTCTTGAAATAATATTCAATTGGTTCGAGTGTTTCTTCATTTCGCTGCAAACCAATATGCCCGACTTTTGAATCCGGAATGAGTTCAAGAAAACCATTTACCATTCCAAGTCCGGCTCTTAAAACAGGAACAAGCACAATTTGTCTTCTTAGTTTGTAACCTGTTGTTTTTTCTAGAGGAGTTTCAACTTCAATTTCAGTGAGAGAAATATTCTTTGAAATTTCTGCCGCAAGCAAATTAGAAATCCTTTGTAAAGCAGATCTGAAAATTTCCGGCTGTGTGTTTTTATCGCGCAGAATAGTCAAATCTTTTTTGATTAATGGATGTTCGACAATATAAAAATTTTTCATTTGAACTCTTTCGATTTTGATTTGAAAGATAATGTTAAAGGAACTCCTTCGAAACCATATTTTCTTCTGAGTAAATTTTCTAAAAATCTTTTATAATGATCAGCAACCTGATTTGGATAATTTGTAAAGAATAAAAAAATCGGATAGTGTGTTCCAACTTGTGTAATGTATTTAATCTTCACTTC
>JAIMAZ010000175.1 GCA_023511695.1 Ignavibacterium sp. | reverse complement strand
TCCACTATTAAAAAAAATTTATGACCCGCCATTGATTCTTTATGTTAAAGGAAAGTTTGATGAACATGATAAGTATTCAATCTCTGTTGTTGGAACACGAGGACCAACGAACTATGGGAAGCTTCAGACAGAAAAAATTGTATCTGAACTTGCGGAACATTCTATAACGATCGTAAGTGGTTTGGCTCGCGGCATTGATTCAATAGCTCATAAAACAGCATTGAAATATAATAGCAGAACTATTGCGGTTATTGGTTCTGGACTTGATATAATCTATCCTCCTGAGAATAAAAAGTTATTTGATGAGATTGCTGAGAAAGGTGTAATCATTTCCGAGTTTTCACTTGGAACAAAACCAGATGCAGTAAATTTTCCAAAAAGGAACAGAATAATTTCAGGAATTTCACTTGGAACTTTAGTAATTGAAACCGGCATTAATGGCGGTGCAATGCAAACAGCAAGATTAGCACTTGATCAGAACCGCGAAGTATTTGCTGTTCCGGGAAATCTTGGCGTAAGACAATCTGAAGGAACTAATCTACTTATTCAAAGAGGTGAAGCTGAGTTAATAACTTCAGCTGAGGATATATTGAATGAACTTGAATTGAAATTAAAACCAATAATCGGAAAGAACATTCCTAAACCGGAAAAAGATTTAAATATCTTTGAAGAAAAAATTTACAATTCATTATCAAACGAACCATTGCACATAGATAAAATTTCAGAGCTTACAAATCTTTCAACATCAGATTGTCTTGTTCATTTACTATCATTGGAATTTAAAGGACTTGTAAAGCAACTGCCTGGGAAAGTATTCGGATTGATTTAAGAGCTCAATACTTCTTTTTCTTCTTCCACAATGATTTCAACCATTCTTTAATTTTCTTTTCCTGTCCTTGTTCAGTAGGGAAATAAAATTGTTTACCTGCTAATTCATCAGGCAGATAGTTTTCTTCAACAAAGTGATTTTGAAAATCGTGTGCGTATTTATAATCAGAACCATAACCGAGTTCTTTCATCAATTTTGTTGGAGCGTTTCGAAGATGTAGAGGAACTTTTGCTAAGGGATTTTTACGAACTTCTTCCAAAGCTTTTTCAATTCCAATATAAGAAGCATTGCTCTTAGGTGCTGAAGCTAAGTAAGTAACACACTGAGCTAAAATTATTCTTGCCTCAGGCATTCCGATTTTATCAACTGCACTGAAAGCGGCTTCTGCAAGAACCAAAGCATTCGGAGATGCATTTCCTATATCTTCGGAGGCAAGTATTAAAAGTCGTCTCGAAATAAACAATGGATCTTCACCACCTTCAAGCATACGAGCCAACCAATAAAGTGCAGCATCAGGATCACTTCCTCTAATGCTTTTTATAAAGGCAGAAATGATATTATAATGTTCTTCGCCTGCTTTATCATAAATAATATTTTTTCTTTGAACAATGTTTTCAAAAATTTCTTTAGAAAGATTTATCTCAGTTTTGTTCATTTCCTGAATAGCCGCAGCTTCGAGAATATTAAGTAGTATTCTTGCATCTCCACCGGAAAGATAAATCAAAAATTCTTTATCAATTGTTTTGATATTTAGCGAAGAAAGAAACTCATCTTTGGTTAATGCAAAATCAATAATTTTAAGTAAATCTTCTTTTGAAAGTTCGTTAAGTACAAATACTCTTGCTCTGGAACGCAAAGCGGGAATTACTTCGAAGGAAGGATTTTCAGTTGTTGCGCCAATTAATATAAGAAGCCCGGATTCAATTGAATGAAGTAATGCATCCTGCTGAGCTTTATTAAAGCGATGGATTTCATCTATGAATAGAATTGTTCGTTTACCTATTTTTTTATTTTGTTCGGCAATCTCAATTACATTGCGTACATCTTTTACTCCACTTGATACTGCATTAAGACTAAAGAATTCTGACTTTGTCTGATTAGCAATAATTCTTGCAATTGTTGTTTTACCGCTGCCCGGAGGTCCCCAAAGTATAAATGAACTTAAAGTATCATTTTCTATCATCAAGCGGATTGGCTTACCTTCACCAAGCAGATGAGCTTGACCTACAAATTCAGAAATTGTTTTTGGTCTTATTCTTTCGGCTAATGGTACGGATGGGATTTTGATTTTATCCATTTACTCTTCTTTAAATTCGATTTTCTTTTCATTGGGTTTAATCATATCATACTTTTCGCGCGCAATCTTTTCAATCTTTGATGGATAACCTTTTTTAATTGAATCAATTTCTGCTTCCAGATTTTTATTTTCTTCTTCAAGCTTCTGTATCTTTTCATTCAACTCATTCAATTCGCTTTTCAATTTTACATATTTAATTACACCATAACTATTAAAAAGCAAATACAAGGTTGCAAAGAATACTATAGCAAGAAGTAAAAGAAATCTGAATTTATTATCTGCAAAAAATTTATTCATAAACTTAATTGAATTATTTTATCAATTAATTCTTCGAAAGACATTCCTACAGCTTTTGCCATTTTAGGGACAAGACTTAATGAAGTCATACCTGGCAAAGTATTAATTTCAAGCAAGTAAAATTTATTATCTATTGAAAGACGAAAATCAATTCTTGCATAACCTTCACATTCAAGTGCTTTGAATGCTTGCAAAGAAATTTCCTTAAGTTCATTAGCAATATCTTCAGGAATTTCTGCAGGTACAATATATTCGCTCATTCCGGAAGTGTACTTGCATTCGTAATCATAGATTTCATGTTTCGGTTTTATTTCAAGAACAGGAAGCGCAACATCACCAATGATTCCGACTGTTAGCTCCCGACCAGCGATGAACTCTTCAACAAGAACTTTCTCGGAGTAATCTTTTGCAAGTGAAAGTGCATTTTTAATATCATCTTTATTTCTGCAGATTGATAAACCAACTGTTGAACCCTGATCATTTGGTTTTATTATTGCAGGATAACCAATTTCTGTTTCTATCTTCGATACAACATCATCCAAAGTCATTTCACTATTTCGGAATGAAAACCATTTTGGTGTTGGAATTTTATACTCATCAAATAAAATTTTTGAAAGAATTTTATCCATCGTAACTGCGCTTGCAAGAGTTTTCGAGCCGGTATATTTAATTCCTTTTAAATCTAAAATTGCCTGAACAGTTCCGTCTTCACCCCATTTTCCATGAAGACCAATGAAAACAAGATCAGCTGAATCAAATTCTTTTCTGTTAAAACATTTTATGTAGTTGGAATTTGATATTTCACCAGAATCATTTTCATCAAAAAATTTTTCTGGCTCTGATGGTTGATTATCGCCATAAGCAGGATCTAACAATGTTACATTATGGCCAAGATTATTCAGTGCATTGTAAATTGATTTTGAACTCAGCTTTGAAATGTATCTTTCAGTTGAAGTTCCACCTACAAGCAAAATAATATCTAGTTTTGATTTCATTTAAAAACTTTCTTAGAGAATATTTTTACTGTTTGCTTTAATTCCATAAGTACTTTCAGCAATTGAAAGAAGTTTATCAATATCGTTGTCAGATAATTTTCTTGGTTCGCCCAATGCTTTAGCGAGAAGAATAGTTTTAGCAGTGTGCTCAAGTTTTTCCATTTTGTAATAAGCATCCATCAGCGAGTTTCCAATTGTGACTGCTCCGTGATTTTTAAGAATCAACGCATTTGAACTTTCAACGAAATCAGCAATAGAATTTGTTACTTCTTCTGTAGAGGGAGTTGCGTATTCACAAATTGGAATTTTTCCTAAAGTAAGAAGTACTTCCGGGAAATAATTTTCGAGATATTTGTTTTCAACAAGTCCGAGTGCAGTTGCAAAAACAGGATGACAGTGAACAACAGCTTTTGCATTTTTTCTTTTTCTATAGATAAAAAGATGAAGTTTATTCTCTGTAGAAATTTTACCATCACCTGAAATTTTATTCCCATCTAAATCAATCTCGACTAAATCATTTATAGTAACATCACCTTTACAAATTCCTGAACGAGTAATGATTATTGAATTATTTTCTGTTCGTGCTGAAATGTTTCCATCGTAAGCGGCAACAAATTTATTCTGGTAAACAAGATGACAAACTTTTACTATTTCTTCCTGGATTGACATTTTTGTTCAAGTTCTTCCATTAACTTCATATTTATTAAACCATCTTCACCTGTTACTAATGGTTTTTCATTTCTTAAAAACGAGCGATGCAAAGATTTTAATACATAAACCATTTTGTTTCCTCTTCGTCTGAAACTTTTCTTAGCTTCACCTTCAAAAAGAATTGAAAGTTTTGGTCCGATAAGTTTTCTTCCAATCAGATTTTCAATTTCAATTGCACCTTTATGACATAAAATATCTATTCTGTTGAAAGCTTTTTTTGTATTGTAGGAAACATTGAAATAACCATAACCACCTTTTTCAAATTTCACAATAGCTGAAGCAAAATCATCAACTTCACTTTGATAGATGAGATTATCAACAACTCCTACAATTTCAATAATCTCGCCTCCGAAAAATCTGAGCAAATCAATCATATGAGTTCCAATATCGCGCAAAGCTCCGCCGCCGCTCAATTCTTTTTTGAATCTGAAATTATTATCAGGAGGAAAATCAATATTAAAATTCACCTGCACAGAAACTAACTTGCCAAGTCGTTGATCTTTTAGCAACTCCTTAGCTTTAAGAACAAGAGGATGAAAATGATGGACATAATTTACGGCAAACTGAACATTATTTTTTTTAGCAGCTTCAACCATTTCTTCTGCCTGCTTAGAATTTAAAGCAAGAGGTTTTTCACATAAAATATGTTTACCTGCATTTGCGGCTTTAATAACCTGCTCATAATGGAACGCATTTGCAGAGGCTACATAGACAACATCTATTTCTGATTTAAGAAATTCGTCATAGTTGTTAAAGTAATTCGATACACCAAATTTGATAGCAAGATCTTTAGCACGATTATAATCACGACTGCAAAGTGATACCACATTACTTTTCCGAGCAGACTTTATTGCAGGTAGAAAAGTGTGCTCAGTAAATCTGCCGAGTCCAACAATTCCCCAACGCAATTTTTTTGATTTGATTAATTCGGTTACCATAATTAAAGCTTAAGTCTTTCCATAAGTTTAATAATTGGTTTTGAATTCTGCATTATATAAAAATGCACTGCGGGAACATTATTGTTAAGTAATTCTTCAACTTGTTTTGCAGCCCATTCAACTCCAATGTCAATAACATGCTCTGGTTTTGCAGCAAGCACTTCATCAGATAATGCTTCAGGAATGTTGATGTAAAAATTTTTAGGGACTGTATTGAGCTGAATTTTTGATGTTAAAATTTTTAGTCCCGGAATGATAGGAACACTCACTCCCATTTCTTTCGCAAGCTTTACAAAGTTGAAGTAATGAGAATTATCATAAAACATTTGAGTTACTACATACTCAGCACCAGCATCAATTTTTTCTTTCATAAATTTTATATCAGTCTTAAGATTTGGTGCTTCAAAATGTTTTTCAGGATAGCCGCTAACGCCAACACAAAAGTTTGTAGGTTTAGCATCAAGCAAACTATCTTCAAGATATTTACCTTTGTTCATATCCATAATCTGTTTAACCAAATCAACAGCATAGGGATTAACACTTCTTCCTTGCGGAATTGGTTTGTTGTAGCCGCTGTCATCACCTCTGATAGCAAGCACATTCTGAATACCGAGATAATTAAGTTCGATAAGAAAATCTTCTGTCTCTTCTCTCGTAAATCCTTTTGTAAGAACATGAGGAACAGCATCAATGTTATATTTATTCTGAATAAGAGCACAGATACCAAGTGTGCCAGGTCTTTTTCTCTTGATTATTTTTTTTATGCCTTGAGGCGTTTCATCATAGTATACTTCTGCAGCGTGACTAGTGATATCAATGAACGGAGGATTGTATTTTACAAGATCATCAAGCAAGCTTAGAATGCTGCTAATATCACCACCACGTTTAGGAGGAATTATCTCAAAACTAATCAAAGGATTTTTTGCTTTTGCTAAATGTTCAATTACTTTCATAAACCTATTTGTTTTTTAACGACGGGCAAATTTAATATAATCTTTTATAACATACATATTGAGAAATTTTTGAAAATATAAAAAATTAAATCCTTAAGGGATGCACTTGAAAAGCAGATAACCTCAACCACAGATTACACAAATTATCACAAATCCAAATCCCGAAAGGAGGAAATTATCATAAAATTAGAATTGATGAAAAATATTAAAACTTCGAAGGTGGCTGTTGGATAGATATCATTGAGAGCCTGCTTGCAATAGGTAAGTTTATTTTGGAATCTGTTGTTTGTACTTTAAGGAATAACGAGTAGCTTATGGGCTGTTCGATAAGTTAAAAATTTTCAGGCTGATATATCCTCCTTCAGCTGAGGGAGACGGACTGACCCGTAAATTTTCGTAATGCAGACTTCAGTCTGCGCCGCAAACATATTGTGATTTGGTTGGTAG
>JAIMAZ010000174.1 GCA_023511695.1 Ignavibacterium sp. | reverse complement strand
GTTTACCGGTTGTAAATCCGGCAGCAAGTGCAACTGAACTTAATCCTGCAATCTTTAAGAAGTTTCTTCTTGATATCATTTTATCCTCAATGTAGAATTTACAATGTATAATGTACAATTACTTTTTGATTTAAATGTTAAACGATAAATACCAAACAAAATTTCTATCAAAATTGTCATCCTGAACGAAGTGAAGGATTTTCTGTACTTCAGAGATTCTTCATCCCGATTTCATCGGGGTTCAGAATGACATTGAACTCAAATCATTCCGGCAAAACCCATAAATGCAAGAGCCAAAATTCCAGCAACAATTAATGTTATTGGTGCGCCGCGAAATGGTTTCGGAACATCGGCTAAATCAAGTTCCTCTCTTATTCCTGCCATTATAACCAAAGCTAAAGTAAAGCCAGCGCCGGCACCAAGACCAAAAATAATATTTTCGGCAAAACTATATTCTCTCATCGAGCCGAACAATGCTAATCCAAGTATTGCACAGTTAGTTGTAATCAATGGAAGAAAAATTCCAAGTGCCCGATACAGTGGTTGTGAAACTTTTTTAATTACCATCTCAACGAACTGAACAAGCGATGCAATAACAAGAATGAATGATGGTATTTGTAAAAAATCAAGATTGTATGGAATCAATATCAGATTGTACAACAACCAACTTACAATTGCTGTAAGTGTCATAACAAAAGTTGTTGCCATTCCCATTGATATTGCAGAGCTAAGTTTGTTTGACACACCAACAAACGGACAAATGCCAAGGAAATAAGCAAGTACAAAATTGTTTACTAACGCAGCCGAAATAAATATTACAAATAATTCCATTAGTTGACCTTTAGTTCTTCAATTAATTCTTCTCTTCCAACTCTTTTATAATGTGCTATTATAGATTCGTGTTCTTCTCTTTCTTTCCTGATAGAATAATAATTAACCAAAGCCAATAGCAAACCTAAAGTTAAAAATGCTCCGGCAGGAAGAATCATAATCAGCCAGGGTTCAAATCCTTCAGGCAAAACCTTAATACCGAAAAATGATCTTGACCCGATAATTTCTCTAATCGTTCCAAGCACAATCAGCGAAAGTGTAAATCCACTTCCCATTCCAATTGCATCTAGAAATGCTCTGCCAGGATTATTTTTTGAAGCGAACGCTTCCTGTCTTCCAAGTATCACACAATTAACAACTATAAGAGGAATAAATGGACCAAGTGCTTTACTAAGAGCGGGGAATTTTGCTTTCATAACCAAATCAACTATAGTTACGAATGTTGCTATAATAACAATAAATGAAGCAATACGAACCTGTCCAGGAATAATTTTTCTTATTGATGAAATCAGTAAGCTCGACATTATTAGGACAAAAGTTGCAGCTAAGCCCATTGCCAATCCATTAATTGCTGAAACAGTAACTGCGAGAGTTGGACATAGGCCAAGCAATTGAACCATAATCGGATTATTCTTCCAGATTCCTTTTGTGAATTCCTGCCAGCTGCTAAGTTGCTTTTTCATTGTAAAGCTCCCGATGCACGAAGTTGACGCATTTGTTCTATTCCCTGATTTAAAATATTAACAACTGCTTTAGATGATATTGTTGCACCCGTTATTGCTTGTATCTCATTTGGTTTTGATGGCTCAACTCCTTTTACCCAATTAATACTTGGAGATGTTTCTAGTTGTTTAAATTGTTCTGTAAAAGGCGACTCCGTAATTTTAGTTCCAAGTCCGGGAGTTTCGACCTGCTCGAGAATTTCAAGAGCGATTATTTTGTTAAGATCTGAAGATAAACCGCAAATCAATCTGATCTTTCCCTGGAAGCCATTTCCTTCGTATACAAGTGCATAACCAATGTTGTCTGAATTTTCGTTTTTAATTTTATAAGCTTCAAAACCGATATTGTTTAAAGCTTCATACGATTTTCCTTCTGGTTGTACTCTGAAAATCGAAGCTTCTGTTTCAGCTTTTTTATTCGCAATAATGAACGGATCAGCCCAGCCATCAACTGTTGCAAGCAGACCACCGGAAATAATTCCGATACCAGTTAATACCATCAGCATTTGAATAACTTTATTCACTTTTTCACCTCACTCAATTGACCAAAAATTTGTGGTCGTGTGTAACGATTAATAATCGGTACAAAAGCATTCATAAATAAAATTGAATACATAACTCCTTCGGGCAAACCGCCAAAAATTCTGATAAGAATTAATACAAGAGAAATTCCCAGACCAAAAATCCACATACCTTTATTTGTAATTGGTGAAGTTACCCAATCTGTTGCCATAAACATTGCACCAAAAAGAAAACTTCCGGCAAAGATTTGAAAAACCGGTGATGGATATTGTTGAGGATTTATAATCCAGAATGCGCCACCAAAAACGAACATTCCCATTATCATTGAAAGAGGAATACGCCAATTAACAATTCCAACTGCGATAAGAAAAATTCCGCCGAGTAAAACTGCAATTGCGGAGGTTTCCCCCAGCGAACCGCCGACATTTCCGATGGCAAGTGAAGTTGTTTCTGTTAAAAGTTTATCAAACTTAAATGCAGCTAAAGGAGTTGCACCCGAAACTGCATCAACTGCGTAATTTGGTTTTGTCCAGGTTGTAATCTGAACAGGAAATGCTGCTTGCAAAAATGCTCTTCCTACCAAAGCAGGATTGAATATGTTGTATCCAATTCCGCCGAAAATTTGTTTGCCCAAACCAATTGCAACAACAGATCCAATTGCAGTTGCTGATAAAGAAAAATTTGGCGGAAGTGTTAAAGACAAAAGTAATCCTGTTAATGCAGCACTTCCATCAAATAGAGTAACTTTCTTTTTTCTGATTGCCTGAATAGCAGCTTCAGTTCCGACTGCAAACAGAACAGCTACAAGCATTATAAAAACCTGCTGCCATCCGAAAAATATAAGAGCAGATGCAATGCAAGGAACTAAAGCAAGATTTACAAACCACATCACCTTCGCAGTTGACCATTGTGAGTGCAAATGCGGCGATGTTGTTAAATCGAAATAAACTTTTTGTTTTGGTTCTAAAGTTTTAGTTGTTGTTTCCATAATTTTTCTATCTGTCAGACTGAGTCTGTCGAAGTCTGACTGTCACACTTCGATGGCATTACCACTTAGTGTGACATTATTTTACAGCTCTTTCTTTCTGCATTTGTAAAACTTTTTGTTTTCCTAATCTAATCCATTGAACTAATGGAATATTTGCGGGACAAGTAAATGCACAGGTTCCGCATTCCATACAAACAGTAATCCCAATTCCTTCGGCATCTTCATATCGCTTCAGTTGAGTATATCTTGCAAGTCGTGTCGGCATTAAGTTTAATGGACAAGCATCAACACACTGTCCGCATCTTAAGCAAGGGGTTTCTTCGTTTTCGGCCACTTCTTTTTTTGTCAGTACAAGAACTCCAGAAGTAGCTTTCATTACAGGTGCCTGCAAATCATATTGAGCAATGCCCATCATCGGTCCACCGACAACAATTTTTACAGCATCTTCAGTTATACCACCACAGTAATCAATTACATTCTGAATCGGAGTACCAACCGGCACATATAAATTTTTCGGATTACGAATTCCCAAACCAGATACAGTAAGCGCCGCAATAGTAAGCGGTTCACCTTTAACAACGGCATCGTGAATTGCTATTGCTGTTCCAACATTCTGAATTACAGCACCAACATCCATTGGCAATTTTCCGGGAGGAACTTCTTTACCGGTTACTGCTTTAATCAACATCTTCTCAGCGCCTTGCGGATACTTTGTCTTAAGAGATATAACTTCAATACCATCTTCATATTCAACCTTATGAGAAAGAATTTTAATCGCTTCAGGTTTGTTATCTTCAATTCCGATTACTCCGCGATTAACTCCTAAAGCTTTCATAATTAATTTCAGTCCTGAGATTAATTCATCGGGACGCTCAATCATGAGTCTGTAATCGCGTGTAAGATAAGGTTCGCATTCACATCCATTGATTATGACTACATCAATAACTTTATCTTTTGGCGGAGAAAGTTTAACATAAGTTGGGAATGCTGCTCCGCCTTGTCCGACTATTCCTGCTTCAGCAACTCTTTGTCTGATTTCATCAGGAGTGATAGTATCGGGATTTAAAGGCGCGAGAGTAAATTTTTTATCAACAGAATTTTCAGATGCTTTTATAACAAGTGAATCTTTTGGAAATCCAAGGGGAGTAACTTCTTTTCCGATACTTAATACTTTCCCATTAACCGAAGAATGAATCGGGGCTGAAATAAATCCATCTGCCTGAGCAACAAGCTGACCAAGAATTACTTCATCACCCTTTTTAACTAATGGCTTTGCTTCTTTTCCAAGATGCTGGGAAAGTGGAAGGATAATTTCATCCGTAGCCGGTAAAAATTCAAAAGCAAGATGCTCTGTTAATTCTTTATATTCTTTAGGATGAACACCGCCGCGAAAAGTTTTTGAAGACATAATTCCTTTGCATTGTTTCCGAATAACAAAAATGAACAAGTGAATTTTGTTCGCTCTGATTTTTCAGAATCTATGCCAGAGGAATTTATTTTTAAGGATTGTTTAATTCAAAATAAATCGGATAAAGTTTGTTATTTGCGAAATGAATTTTTCAAAAGATGGAAAAAAGATTATTGATTTTAGGAATTACAAGCAAAATGAACAGAAATTGGTCCTGTTTTTTTAGTTTGCAGTTCACAAATTTTTTTAATTGAATGAATCCGTGGAAAAGTCTTAAAGGTTTACCGAATGATATGTGGGTTTTGTTTTTCACCTCACTTATCAATCGCTCGGGTACAATGGTTTTGCCGTTTCTTACTTTGTATCTTACAAAGAAAATCGGAACAACTCCTGCTGAAGCCGGCTTAGCTTTGCTCGTTTATGGAATTGCCGCACTTCTTGCTGCTCCATTAACAGGTAAGATAGCTGATAAAGTTGGTTCACTTAAAGTAATGAAGTTTTCATTGTTTGGCTCAGGAATAATTTTTATTGTTTATTCATTCATAACAAATTACTATCTGATATTGATTGCTTCATTTTTTCTTGCAGCTGTTAATGAAGCATTTCGTCCGGCAAATCTTTCAATGATTTCTGAACTCGTTGAACCTTCTCAAAGAAGAGTTGCGTTTGCTCTTAATCGCCTTGCAATAAATGCCGGAATGAGTATTGGTCCGGTAATCGGTGGTTTTCTATCACTAATTGATTTTCATTTTCTGTTCTATGCTAATGCACTTTCCGCAATCGCTGCAGGAGTTTATCTGAGCAATGTAAGATGGACTTCTTTGCAGTCAACAAAACAGATTAGTTCACTTGAAAAAGAAAAAATTAAAATCAATGTTTTTTCAGATATATCATTTCTTTTTTTTCTTGTTGCAGTAATTCCCGTTAATCTCGTTTTCTTTCAGCATATTGGAGCTTTACCATTACACATTGTTGATGAACTTGGCTTTACAACGGCGGCTTTCGGTTTACTTAGTGCGATTAATACTGTGATGATAATTTTTCTTGAAGTACCAATAAATGATTACCTGAGTAACATTTCTTATAAAAGATCAATGATTGCAGGCGCTTTGCTGGCAGCAATTGGATTTGGTTTGTTTGCATTTGCTCATTCCATTATTCCACTTGTTATTGCCATTGCAATTTTCACTTTCGGCGAAATGATTTTCTTTCCTGTAACTGCTGCATATACTTCTGAAGTCGCTCCAGAGAAAAGAAAAGGTGAGTACATGGGATATTATCAAATGACCTTCAGTTTTGCTTTTTCAGCCGGTCCGTGGCTTGGCACTGTTGTGTTTCAAAATTATGGTTCAACAGTTTTGTGGCTTGGTGCATTTGCTTTCGGATTAATCTCTGCGTTACTTCTGAGGTTTCTTAAGAAGAGCACTTAAAACTGGTTCATCTTTCTATTGTAAACCGTTCACTTTGTCCGAACTGTGTTTCGTTTTCAACATTGATTACTTTAATTGAATAATTTAATGAGGCAGAAAGATTATCGGGGATCTTCCAGCGGTAAATATTTTTGTTATCTATTTCATTCTCAATTATTCTTTGCAGCGAAAGTTTTCTGTAAAGTTCAATTCTAACCCGCTTTACATTTACCGGAGATTCCCAAACTATAGATTCTTCGGTACCGCATTTCCATCTATTGGTTGAAACAGGAGAAATGATTTTTATTGGTGCAACTGAATTTTGTTCCAACACTACTTCAGGAATTTTTGTTTCAGTTATTCCATCAATATCACAACCAATGAATAAAATAGATGGAACTGATATGAGAAATAAAATTTTAATAAACATTTTCAGTTAAAAATTTTCTATTGTAAAACTAATAATCCCTGTTGATGATGAAAAGGGGACAGACAACACCCAAAATATTTTGCAATCAGCAATATCTGATAAATATCATACCTTCTTTGAGAAAATAAACTTCTTATGATTAAGAATAATAAAAAATTTTGTTGAAATACTGTCACACTA
>JAIMAZ010000173.1 GCA_023511695.1 Ignavibacterium sp. | reverse complement strand
CTTCTAAATTAGTATCAACTACTTTAAAAAAAATAAAGCAGACCCTTAGTATGGGTCTGCTTTATGAATAATTTTTATAAATAAAAATTAAAATGCCGAAACAAATCCAAAGTTTATTTTTCCATATTTGTCAGTAAAGTTATGAGAGTATTCCGTTACAAGTCTGATATTTCTTCTCATTACATATCCTAAATGAATACCAAGTTGCTTTAAGTTTAATTCTTTGAAATCCGATTCAATCCAGTTAAAAATTGCAACACTGTACCATTTACTTGCATCGCCTTCGGGTCTGTAAATAAGTTCTGCAAAAGCACCGCGTGTGTTTGCATCCGTTTTATTTTCTGCAAACAGAGCGTTGTCATCATTTCGTTGATTGTATTTTGAATTCAATTTAATTAGATGTGGGAAATGCCATCTCAAATTAATGAAGTCCAAATATCCTTTAAGAATAATAAGTAATACCTATAACACTATCAATCTAATATATAGTAACTCATATCAATAATAATTTTTTCAATTAACAAATGTCAAACAAGATGAATTTTTCTTTTACTATTTTTCGACACACATTTTAAAACTTTTTCAAGGGGAATAATTATGAAAACCATCCTTCTTATTCTGATTGGCAATAGAAAACAAGCTGCCGTTCAGGTTCAGAAAGTTCTTACCGGCTGGGGCTGTATGATTAAAACAAGATTAGGCATTCACGACGGTGTTATGGAAAATTGCAGTGACGAGGGTTTGCTAATTCTTGAACTCTACGGCGACAGAAAAAAGATGCAGGAACTTGCAAGAAAAGTCTCTTTGGTTAAGGGTGTTGCTTCAAAGCTAATTGATATTAGTATTTTCGACGGCGATAAAGTAGAAAAGAAATTAGCTGAAGCAAAAAAAATTACACGCAAGGTAAAGAAACAATAAAACAGGATCCTGGTTTTCCCGGTTGCTGAATGCGCGAAGGACTTTGCAGTGTAATTGAACCTTTATGTTTTTCAATTATTTCTTTAACAAAAGATAAACCCAGTCCGGCACCTTCAGTAACCATTTTTCTGATATTGCTTGCACGGAAAAAATCCTGAAATACTTTTTCCTGATCTTCTTTAGGAATGCCCGGACCATTATCGCAAAATTCAACGAAGCACATTTTGTCTTTGTTATAAAGTTTTATTTCTACTTTGCCGTTTTCAAAATTGTATTTTATTGCATTTCCAAGAAGATTTGAAAAAGCAATAAGTATAAGAAACTGGTCTCCTTTTATTTTACATTGTTCTTTTCTCTCATCAATCAATTTTACTTCAACAGATTTTGTTTGAGCAAATTGTGAGTGTCTTTTGATTGTACTTTTGATAAGTTCTATCATTTCAAATTCTTCTTCGTTTATCTGATCCATAAGTTTCATCTGAGATACTTTCAACACGGTATTTATCATTTCCAATGCTTCATCGGATCGTTTCTTTGCTCTTTTCAGTTTTTCTTCAACAACTTCATCTAAAGGTCCAAGGAATTTTTGCAATACCAGATCAAGATATGCATGCATTGCATTTAACGGTGTTTTTATTTCGTGTACAACACTTAAAATGTATTTTGTTTTTTCTTTTTCTGCCTGGTTTAATTTTTCAATGTATGAATAAAGCTGCTGTTCTTTCTGATAAAGTTGTCGCGCAATGTTATTGGCTAGAACAACCGTAATCACAATAACCATTGCAAAAACAATATTCACTGAAAGAACATAGTTGAAATTTTGATGTAAGTGAAATAGAATATATCCTTGTATATGGTGATGTTCAATATACCCGTAATATTCTCCGACTGTTATTGCCCAAAAAATCAATAATACAGCAAGTGCAAAAGAATAAACAATTAATCCCGGAAGGATTAAGCTTCCGACAATCATATGAAATATTAAAAAGAAAATAAGAGGTGACTCAACTCCGCCTGAATAATAAATCATAAGCAGCAGCATAGTCAAATCAAGTATCATCTGTATGATTGAAAGATGAAGAGGATTAAATGCGTTGGAATCGTGTTTTAAAAATCTTCTGATATAATGAAGCAGAACATTATAAAGCAGAATAAATGAAGCAATGAAAATTAAAACATTGGTTTGAGTTTCACTTAGATAGATGGAGAGAAAAAATCTGTATGTTAGTAAAAAAATAACCAGAATGGCTGCAGTTGTATATCTCAGTTTAATAAACCACAAATTCCTGCGCCTTATTGTAAGCCAGAATTCTTCATCGTGTACAGCCCAATCCGGAATAAGTTTAATCATAAATTTTTCTGATTATCCGAAATATAGAACAAAGAAAAAATAAAAGATAAATGCCAGCCATAGATTAAATCCGGCTGACATTTAGCAGAACAACAATTCTCATTTAAGCGATGAATTTACCCCTTTTAACATAATGAGTATGAAGCAGTTTGTGTGAAATATGTCCGCAAGGTCCATCAGTCAGGAACATATCATAAAGTTCTGTAACATGTCTGTTCTCGTGAGATTTTCTTACCGGTAAAGATTTATCTTCATTATATATTGCTTCAGCTCTTTTCTTTCTTATTTCTTCATTCGTTGGAATTGGTTGACCGCCACCACCCAAACATCCGCCGGGACAAGCCATAAACTCAATGAAATGACATTCGCTGAATTTACCGCCTGCTTTAATATCTTCCATAACCTTCTTTGCATTAGCTGTTCCATGGCAAACTGCAATTTTTAAAGTTGCACCTTTCAGCCAATTCCAATCAGGAACTAAATGCTGAAGAAGTTTCGGAACCGGACCGACTTCAGTAATCGGAATTTCAGCGTAACGAATTCCTTCAAATCCACGAACAGGAGTTATATCAGCATTTGCATAAACATCTTCAACTCGTTTACCTGTAACAAACTCAATAACTGAACGCAAAGCTGCTTCCATTACTCCGCCGGTTGCACCAAAAATTAATCCTGCACCGGAGGCTTCACCAAACGGATCATCAAAATGTGATTGAGGCATTTCTGGTAAAAAGATTCCGGCTTCTTTAATCATTTGAGCAAGTTCGCGTGTTGTTAAGCCGTAATCAACATCTTTGTAACCGCTTGAATTCATCTCAGGTCTGTTACATTCAAACTTTTTAGCTGAGCAAGGCATCAATGCAACTGAAACAATGTTTGCAGGATCAATGCCGGCTTTTTGTGCATAGAAAGTTTTTATCAATGCACCAAACATTTGTTGTGGTGATTTTGCTGAGCTTAAATTATCAATGTATTCGGGATAAAAATGTTCAAGATATTTCACCCAACCAGGAGAGCAGGAAGTAAACTGTGGTAAAGCAACTATTTCTTTTTTAACAAGCGCTTTGTATAAACGAAGAATTAATTCTGTTCCTTCTTCAATTATGGTAAGATCGGCAGTAAAGTTTGTGTCAAAGACTTTATCAAATCCAATTCTTCTCAGAGCAGTATTTAATTCACCAGTAAATGATTTTCCAGCACCCTGACCAAATTCTTCACCTATTGCTGCTCTTGGCGATGGAGCAGTCTGAATTACAACATGTTTTGTGGGATCATCAATAGCAGCCCATATTTCATCTCTTGGATCATTTGCACGCAAGGCACCGGTTGGACAACGATTTATACATTGTCCACAATTTATGCAAATAACTTCTGCTAGCGGCTTATCGAAGAATGTTCCTATGTGAGTATTATGACCTCTGTCAATTGCTTCAAGTACTCCAACTTCCTGAAGATCAATACAGGTTCTTACACATCTTTTACAAAGAACACATTTATCCATATCTCTTACAACTGAGTAAGATGAATTATCAACTTCATATCTTGGCTGAGTAACATGCCCAAAATTATAATGATCAACGCCATACTCTTTAGCTAATGATTGTAATTCACAATTGTTATTTCTGAAACAGGAATAACACTCGCCATAATGTTCACTGATTAACAAATCAATAATATGCTTTCTTGCTTTACGAACCGCATTGGTTGTGGTTTTAATTTTAATTGGCGCTGTAATCGGAAAAGCACAAGATGCCTGCAGTGTTCTCATTCCTTCAACTTCAACTACACAAACACGGCAAACTCCTGCAACACACAAGTCTTCGTGATGACATAAAGTTGGAATATGAATTTGTGCCTGTTTACATGCTTCAAGAATTGTTGTTCCAAAAGGAACAGTAAGTTTTTTTTCGTTAATTTCAACTGTTATACTTCCACCCAGATATTCCGGATGTTCAGGTTTCGGAACTACATGCGGTTTCTGACTTACAGGTGCCCGTAATGATTTTTTATCTTCCATTTCTTCCTCCGTTACCGCGGTTAAAAATTTCATCTTTAAAGTTTTCTAAAATAGAAATGAAAGGATTCGGACTTGATTGCCCCAATCCGCATTTGGATGCAAGCTGCATCGTTCTTCCGAGTTCTTTCAGTTTATTAATGTGTGCAAATGTATATTGACCTTTTTCAATCATCTCAACACCTTCAAGTAATTTCACATTTCCAATTCTGCAAGGTGTACATTGGCCACAGGATTCATCAACAAAAAATTCCATAAAGTTTTTAAGCACATGCAGCATATCTCTGTTTTCATTAAAAATCATTACAGAGCCGCCAGTTGGTACATCTTCATAAGCAAGTGTTCTATCGAATTGAGATTTCGGAATGCAATGACCAGAAGCACCACCAATTTGAACTGCTTTTGCATTTTTAGCGCCAACAATTTCAAGAAGCTCTGATATTTTTGTTCCCCAGGGTAATTCATAAACACCTGGTTTTTCACAATCGCCGGACACAGAGAATAATTTTGAACCTGAAGATTTATCTGTTCCGAATTTTGCGAACCACTTTCCGCCTTTTACAACAATGTGAGAAACTGCTGCTAAAGTCTCAATATTGTTTACAGAAGTTGGTCTGCCAAGAAATCCGGTATTTATTGGATATGGAGGACGATTTCTTGGTTCACCACGATGTCCTTCGAGTGATTCAATTAAAGCTGTTTCTTCACCACATACATAAGCACCTGAACCAAGAACTATTTCGATATCAAAATCAAATCCTTCTTTTCCTAAAATATTTTTTCCAAGAAGATTATCTTTTCTCATTTCTTCAAGATAATCTTCAAGCGGCTTAAGCAGGTATTCATATTCACCGCGCAGATAAACTATTCCTAATTGAGCTCCGATTGTATAACCGCCTACAACCATTCCATCAAATACGAGTTCAGGATATTCCATCAATAATACTCTGTCTTTGAATGTGCCTGGCTCTCCTTCATCAGCGTTACAGATAATAAATTTCTTCTCAGCTTTTGCTGCAGCAGTTAACATCCATTTTGTTGATGTCGGGAATCCCGCTCCGCCTCTTCCTTTAAGTTTTGAATCTTTTAATTCAAAAAGTATGTCTTCACGGGACATTGATAAAGCTTTCTTTATCGCTTCACCTCTTTTATATTCTGAAAAGATAACAGGACCTTTCCGGTCTGTTTTCTTGCCAAGTTTTACTTCTAAATGATTCTGCATATTCACCTCACTTTACCTTTGACAGCAGTTCAACTGCTTTTTCTGGTGTAAGATTAACATAAACCTGATCGTTAATTGCCATTGCAGGTCCCATATCACATAAGCCGAGACAATTTGCATATTCAACAGTGAACTTATTGTCTTTAGTTGTTTCACCGATTTTAATTCCGAGTTCTCTTTCAATCGCCTGCACAACTTGTTTCTTACCTTTCATATCGCAGGAAATTGTCTGACATATTCTAACAAGATTTCTTCCTTTGGGATTTGAATTCAGAAAAGCGAAGAAAGATATAACACTGTAAACTTCAACCGGATGAATGTTTAATAACCTTGCAACTTCCTGCTGAGCAAATTCAGAAATATGTCTGTGCTTTTTCTGAATTTCATGAAGAATCATCAGCAAAGCAGAACGGTCGTTACCGTATTTTTCAACATAGCTCTCTATCTCTTCGGAGAGAGCATTTTTTTCTACAACCAACATTTTACTCTACCCCTTCGATTGAATTGCTAAAAGTTTTTCTACCTTATCAATTAGTGTTTCCGGAGAGATTGGTTTTTCAACAAACTCATCAACCGGAATCATTTCACCAGCAGCAAATTCCAATCCTAATGTTTTTGAAACTGAAGTGTACATTATGATTGGAGTTTCGATTTTTTCTCTTCGGAGTTTTTGTGCAAGAAAAAATCCGTCATCTGGTTCGTTCATCATCACATCAAGAATGATCAGATCAGGATTTTGTTCTTTGATTATTTTGTAACCATCATCCGGATTTGTGGCGGTGATTACATCATATCCTTTCGATTGCAGAATTAAAGTGCTTGCATCGAGGATATCGGGATCATCATCAATGATAGCTATTTTAGCCATAAGTTTTTCCCCTATGTGTAAAGTGGATGGATATTAATTATTTACTTTTATCAAAGTGATTTCAAGCAATAATTCAAAGACATATTAAATGCCATTTTATTTCGCACTAAAAAATTATTTTAACGCAATTAGTGTGGGAGTAGATAAACAATCAATATTATTATTC
>JAIMAZ010000018.1 GCA_023511695.1 Ignavibacterium sp. | reverse complement strand
TGTTATTGGAAACCACGCACCGGCTTTTACAGTTGCATCGTTTGCTACAATGACACAAAGTCTGTTATGAATTTTTCCAATTCCATAAATAGTTCCGGAGGAAGGTGCGCCGCCGTATTCTTCATACATTCCATAAGCGGCTAAGGTACTTAGTTCAAAGAAATCTTTTGGATTATCAACGAGTTTCGCGATTCTTTCCCGTGCAGTTAATTTACCTTTAGCTTTATGTTTTTCAATAGCAATTTTACCGCCGCCATCTTTAACTTTATCCTTGATTGCTTCAATCTTACGAAGAAGTTCTTTCTGAAAATCTTCACGCTTCAATGAAGCTTCTGATTCTTTAATTTCTGTTCCGATGTTTTTCATAATCTGATAAAATTTTTTATTTAAAATCTCTGAGGTTCTCTGTTTATTCTCAGTGGTTCTCTGTGAAATTATTTTTCTTACACAGAGTTACACAGAGAAATCACAGAGCTACACAGAGAATTACTCCTTTAACAAATCTTTTGCAATTACTATTCTTTGTATTTCTGATGTACCTTCTCCAATAGTGAGTAGTTTTACATCACGATAAAATTTTTCAACTGGATATTCTTTGATATAACCATAACCACCAAATATCTGAACAGCTTCACTTGCTGCTCTCTCCGCAATTTCACTTGCGAAAAGTTTTGCTTCAGCAGCTTCTTTCGTATTCGGAATTCCATTATCCTTCATCCACGCAGCACGATAAGTTAACATTCTTGCAGCTTCGATATTTGTATGCATCTCAGCAAGTTTAAATTGCGTTGCCTGAAACTCTGATAAAAATTTCCCAAATTGTTTTCGTTCATTTGTGTATTTTAGACAAGCATCAAGACAACCCTGAGCAAGTCCAACACTTAGTGCAGCAATCGAGATTCTTCCGCCTTCGAGAACCTGCATTGAATTGATGAATCCCATTCCTTCCTCTCCGAGTAAATTTTCTTTCGGTACTTTACAATTTTCAAAAGTAAGTTGAGTCGTATCGCTTGCACGCATTCCAAGTTTATTTTCTTTCTTTCCGATAATTAAACCTTCAAATCCTTTTTCAAGAATGAAAGCTGATATTCCTTTCTTACCAGCTTCTTTATTTGTTATCGCCATAACAACATAAGTCTCACCAATGGTGCCGTGAGTTGTAAATTGTTTACTGCCATTCAGAATCCAATAATCATCTTCTTTAACTGCATAACTTTTTAGAGATGCAGCATCACTGCCGGAAACAGCTTCAGTCAAACCCCACGCTCCAATTTTTTTTCCGCTTGCAAGATCCGGTAAATATTTTTTCTTTTGTTGTTCGTTTCCAAATAGATTTATGTGATTAGTACAAAGTCCGTTATGTGCCGCAACAGATAGTGCAACAGAAGGATCAACCTTGGCAAGCTCTTCAATGATTAGAGCATATTCGATATAGCCAAGTCCTGCACCACCATATTCTTCAGGAACCAGGATTCCCATAAAACCAAGTTCACCAAGCTTCTGCATTATCTCCATTGGGAATTTTTGCGACTCATCGTAATCCATTATCACCGGACGAATATTCTTTTCAGCAAATTCTTTAATTGTATCGCGAATCATTATTTGATTCTCTGTTAATTCAAGTAAGAATGGTTTTGCCATAATGTAATTCCTTTCAAAACTCTATTATCTGATTCTTAAGCTGTCACATTGAGTTTATCGAAATGTGACATCGAGTTGACATTAAAACTTAAGTCACCCTTCGACGAGCTCAGGGTGACAATTTATCCTAATTAAAATTTAACTTATACTACATATCAACAGTAAGAATTTTCTTCTCACACTTAATTTGGTCTGAGTGAGAAAAATTAAAATTCAAGTAAAATTAATTAGCATTAACAAACTGATTTAAAATCTCTTCAGCAATATGGTAAGGAGATGAATTACCTAATACAACTTTTTTCAGGGACGAATTTAATAAATTTTCTCTGTCTTCACTCCAGAGTTTTTCTCTCAGTTTATTTTCAACAATTTCTTTTATTCTAAGTTTAGCCTGATTTTGCCTTTTAGACTGAAAAAGATTTTTTTCTATCAAAAAAGATTTGTGCTTCTCAATTTCTTCGGCAATCTCTTCAATACCTTTATTCTCTGAAGCAACTGCTTTTACAATTTTGGGTAGCCACGAATTTTCATCGTGTTCTTTAATCATCAATATTGTTTGAAGTGCAGTATAAGCTTGCTGAGAACCCGGACGATCGCATTTATTCAGAACAAAAAGATCTGCAATTTCCATCAATCCGGCTTTCATTGCCTGAACAGAATCTCCGCTTTCCGGAACGAGTACAACAATAGTTGTATCAGCAGCTTGTGCAATATCAAGTTCACTCTGACCAACGCCGACAGTTTCAAGAATAATAATATCAAATCCGGCAGCATCAAGAATATCAGCTGCATCAATTGCTTTTTTAGAAAGTCCACCAAGACTTCCGCGAGTTGCCATACTTCTGATAAAAACTCCTGCATTCATTCCGACATCACTCATTCGAACACGATCTCCAAGTAATGCTCCACCAGTAAATGGGGAAGTAGGATCAACTGCTATTATTCCAACTTTTTTATTTTGCTTTCTGTACAGTTTTGTAATTTGATTTGTGATTGTACTTTTACCTGCACCAGGAGGACCAGTTATACCAATCCTATAAGCATTACCAACTTTGCTGTACAATTCTTTTAAATATTCAGAAGTTAAATTGTTATCTGATTCGATAAAAGAAATTGCTCTTGCAACAGAGCGTCTATCGCCGTTTAATAATTTTTCTATTAACGATTTATCAATCATCTCAAGGCAAGTTATTTCTGAAAAAATCAACTGTGAGCTTTAAACCTTCATCCAGAGTGGTTGAAGGTTTCCAGCCAAATTTCTTAAAAAGTTTTTCTGAAGTAATTACACTTCTCATTTGCTCACCCGGAGCTGCTGGTCCGTGCTTTTCTTCTTTATTAGCATTGATTATTGAATTCAGTTTATGGAATAACTGATTAACATTTGTTTCAGTTCCCGTCCCAACATTGTAAATATCATTTGCAGTATCATTTAGAGTTAAAAGATTTGCTTTAACTACATCACCTACGAAAACATAATCACGGGTTTGCTCGCCGCTGCCATTGATAATTGGCTGCTCACCTTTTAATAGTTTTGTTGAAAAAATCGCAACTACTCCGGCTTCACCAAAAGGATTTTGCCTTGGTCCGTAAATATTTGCATAACGAAGTATTGTATAATTCAATCCGTATTCAGCGTTATAAAAGTAAAGATATTTTTCCACTGCAAGTTTTGAAATTCCGTATGGTGATCTTGGCTGAGTAGGATGACTTTCATCGGCAGGGAAGTAATCCTGTTCACCATAAACTGCACCACCAGTTGAAGCAAACATAAATTTCTTCACTTTGTGTTTGACAGCATTCTGCAAAAGATTTATCGTACCAATAATATTTGTGTTCGCATCAAATGCAGGATCTTTAACAGATCTTCTTACATCCATCTGAGCAGCGTGATGATTAACTAAATCGAACTTCTCTTCGCTAAATAATTTTTCAACTAACTCTTTATCACAAATATCACCAACAACAAGTTTAGCTTTTGGATTTACATTTTTCTCAAAGCCAGATGATAAATCGTCAAGCACAACAACCTGATGACCTTCATTAACCAAAGCATCTGTTATATGTGAAGCAATAAATCCGGCACCGCCGGTTACGAGAATTTTCAAATTTCCTCCGTGTATAGTTTATGTTCAAAAATATATTTTTCAACTTCCTTAGGTACAAGATAATGAATTGGTAAACCTTGATGAACACGATGACGAATATCTGTAGCACTAATTTCAATTCCTCTTGTTTGAACGAATGTTGCCTGTTCAACATACTTATCAATAAATTCAACTGGTTGAGAAGATTTCCTTTTCAGCACAATTACTCTTGCAAGTTTCATAATTTCATCAGGTTCTTTCCATGTATAAAACTTAAAAATGTTATCATAACCGATTATCAATTCTATTTCATCATAATGTTTTTTGAATTCACGCAAAGTATCAACTGTGTAAGACACATCGTGTTTTTTAATTTCATAATCCGAAACTTCAAAGAAGTCAACGCCTTCGATAGAAATTTTTATCATATTCAGTCTGTCATCCGGTGAAGAAGTTTTTACATTTGTTTTATGGGGTGAAATGTATGTCGGAATGAAAATAATTTTATCAAGATTTCTTATTTCTTTTACTGATTGCGCTGTAATTAAATGGCCGTGATGAATAGGATCGAAAGTGCCGCCGAAGATTCCAATTTTGCTCATTGAAGTAAATCCTTATATTCAACAAAAAGATGAGTGAATTTTTCGTGCATTACCTGAGAACAATATTCAATACTTTTTTTCTGGGAGAGATTACTATATAATTCCCTGAAAGACGAAATATTATTAACTCTTATAAAACCATTAAATGTATGAATAAAATGTTCTTCAGTTTTTAGCAGTGATAAAAACTTAGAATAATCTCTGCCAGAATTTTGTATAGCATTCTGAAGATTTTCCGTCTGATGATTGAAGCCGATAAAGCAAAGCGATGATTCCTGTGAAGTACCAATTACTATTATATTCTCATCTGAATTCAGAAGATTCAAAATTTCTTTTATTGAAGAATTTGAAACACCCATTATATCTGCAAACAGAATAATTGTGTGTTTGTGGTTTTTTATTTTATCAAAAAGCAAAGATGCATTAGGACTATTCTTGTAGTAATAAATTTTATGAGTATTAAACTGAAATTTCTCTGCTTCGACTGATAAATAGTCTTTATCATCCTCATCAAGATAAGTTGACAATTCATAAGAAGGGTCAGTTGTACTAAAATTCTCCAGCAGATTAAAGAGCAAGGTGCCGAATAGTAACTTTGTATCATCAACAGAAAAATTTTCAAACAATTTTATTTTCTTATCATTAAAAATAACTCTATCAGAAAGAATAACTAATGAAATTAAATTCTCTGTCATATTAAACTTTGCTTCCGCTTAATAAAAATGAAATAAATTTTCTATAATTAGCTATATCATTTTCATAATAAACTTTACTTGCTCCATTAGAATTTTTTGCCTGTAATTTTCTGAATGCTAAAGTTGTTGCTGACTTAATATAATCTTTTCTGATATTTTCAGAAATCCAGCCGGTCTTTTCTCTTAAAGATGAACTTAAAATATTCAAATGAGAGGAAGGAATAAGCCCGTTAGAAACTTCTTCAGAAAGTTCATTGAAAATAATTCTTCTTTCACGTGCAATTGAAGTAGTAAAAACAGTGATAAAAATTATTATCGTTATGAATAAGAAAAGAAATCCCAACGGAGCAGTTGATTGAAAACTAACTGAAGAATTCCATGCCGCGTGAATAAACATTGCGAAGCATAATCCGATGAAAGCATAAAACATTCGCTTACCTCTGCTCATAAATTTTGAGTAACCAAGAAATGCCCCAAGCGTAGCAGTTGATACACAATGCATAACAGCTGAGAACAATGTTCTGACTATAATGATTGCAATCCAGTTTGGAAGGTTATCTGCATTGCTCACGAAGTAAAGAAAATTTTCCGTCATTCCGAATCCAAGTCCAATTGCACCGCCATAAACAATTCCATCAGTTATATTATCGAACTTTCTGCTGCTAATAGTAATTAAAAGAAATAATCCTTTGGTAATTTCTTCAACAAAAGGTGCAATTGCGATTGCACCAAATAATCCCAAACTATGTTCGTCTTTAATGAAAATAGAAATGATAAAAGTCAGAATAAAGCTTCCGATAAGAGCAAGAAATATGGCTCCTATAGCTCCCCAAAGATAATTGGCCAGAACCATTCCAAACGGTTCGCGGTCGTACTTATCAAATCGCCAGATCAATAATAAGTAAATAGTCATTGGAATGATGGCTGCAAGAGCAGAAAATATTATGAGCATTTTCAATTTACTTATGTTGGAAAATTATCTGTTTCAAATTATTAAAATGCTCAATTACATTCAAACTTGAAGAATGATAATAGATTTGTTTATTCTTTAAGCCAGCTTTTAATTTCATTTAAAGTTGGCATCTTGCCATAATACAAAATTCCGAATCTGAATATTTTTGCTGAAACATTAACAACAATAATGATTGATAAAATCATAATGAGAAATGTTGCGGCAATTTCCCACAAAGGTATTGGAGATACATTTACCCGAAGAATCATAACTGAAGGAAGAGTGAAAGGGATGTATGAAAGAACTTTTATTATTGTACTTTCAGGATTTTGTAAAGCTGAAATTATAAAAACTGTCGGAAGAACGAGTAACAAACTAAGATAGCTTGTAATCTGTTGAGCTTCCTGCTCTGTTGATACAATTGAACCTACACCAACAAACAGAGTTGTGTAAAAAACAAATCCCAAAATAAAATAGATAAAAATCAGATGAATGTTTTCAAATGCGTTCATCGGAATAAGTGCTGCACCAATTAAGGATATTCCTATAATTAGCCAAACTATAATTTGCGTTAAACCTAGAGCACTTAAACCAAACACTTTACCAAATAACAAATCTTTGGGTGTACAACTTGAAATAAGTATTTCAATCAAACGATTTGATTTCTCCTCAAGCATACTTCTAACCAGCATCTGACCTGAATAAATAATCATCATCATCAATAAAAGAATAAAAATAATGGAAGAGAAGAAAACTGGTTCAAATCCACTTTTGCCTTCTTCTCCGGGCTTTTCAATTTTTATTTGATTAACATTAACCTTGTTTTTTATAAATTCAACCAAAGCCGGATTTGCATTTTCTTCAATTAGTTTTCTTTTTATCCGAAGGTTGTTAAAAGCTTCTTCAAATCTTGCAACATCCTGAAAATTTCCGATACTTTTGGAGCGATATTCTACTTTGATAGAATCCTCAGCATCCTGTCTGATTAAAATATAACCATCAATTCGGCTCTCAATTACCATTTGATCAGCGTGCTTTATTAATGAATCCGATGATAAATCTTCTTTATAATTATTTAAAATTGCGTAAGCTGGAAAATTCCCACCAATTTTATATTGTTCAATTTCGCTTTTGTATTCAGAAAAATATTTTTGAGTAAGATCAAGAATGCCAACTGCTTTTGTCGAATCACTTTCTTTGGTCGCAAGAAGTGTAGGGAGTACCGAGAATAAAATTATGATCGCCGGAGTTAGAAAAAGAGAAATTATGAATGCTTTGGACTTTATCTTTTCAAAAAATTCCCACTTAGCAACTGTGAAAGCTTTTTTCATATTTAGATTTTTTGATTTTTAATTGAATCAATAAAAATTTTATTTAATGTTGGTTCGATAACTGAGAAATGTTTTATCGATACTTTCTCAATTATCTTTTTCAAAAACAATTCTGGTTTCACCTCATCTTTAAGGTGAACTTCTGCTGTATTGCTGTAAATATCAAAACTAATTACTTCATCCATTTCATTTAAGAATCTTATATCACCTTCATAACCAAATTTTACATGATTTCCACCAAATTTTTTCTTTATTTCAGAAAGTTCACCGCTCAAGACTTCTTTGCCTTCATTGATTAATAAAATTTCAGAGCAAAGTTTTTCTGCTGTATCCATCTGATGAGTAGAAAGAATTATTATCTTTCCATTATCAAGCAAATCCAGAATCACATCTTTTATTAGCTGCTGATTGATCGGGTCAAAACCAGAGAATGGTTCGTCAAGAATTAAAAGTAGCGGATTGTGAATTACCGCACTAATAAACTGAATCTTCTGTTGATTACCTTTTGATAATTCTTCAATCTTCCGTTCCTTATAATGAGGAATTTCCAGTTTCTTGAGCCATTTATCCAATTCTGCTTTTATAGTATGTCCGTGCATTCCTTTAAGATTAGCTAAATAAGTAATAACATCGTTCACTTTACTTTTTTTATATAATCCGCGTTCTTCAGGCAAGTAACCAATAGAATTGAAAAGATCTTTTGTAACAGCTCTTTGATTTAAAAGAACTTCACCGGAATTTGGTTTAATAATATTAAGAATTGTACGGATTGTAGTAGTTTTACCTGCGCCATTTGGCCCAAGCATTCCAAAAATTTTGCCTGGTTTGGCGGTGAATGAAAGATTATTGACAGCAGTAATATTTCCGTAAGTTTTAACAAGATTTTTAACTTCAAGCATAAAATTACCAGAAGCCCTTAAAATTTTTCCCAAAAATAGTCATTAGCTATCAGATTTCTATAAATTTTTGATAAAAGGTTGATTTTTTTGATGAGCTAAATAATTCTATAGCAAAGATTTAATCACATTGATATGTTTGATTATCAAAACCACTAATAATATATTTGAAGTCAATTTTTAAGCGATTTTGCAATGAAAGTAAAAATTTCAAATCTAAGCATAGGGGAACATGTATTTGATTTTGAAGAAAAGATTGAAGATATCGAACTTGGTGAACCATATTTCGGTAAAATCAAAACTAATATTCGATTAAATAAACTTCATGATCAAATAATCACTCATGTTAGTTCTGAAATTAATGCTTCATTTGAATGTGACAGATGTACAGCCAAGTTTGAAAGAATGATTCAGAGTAATTATGAAATGATTTACCTTATGAATGAAGAGCCGGAAGATACTGATGATATTCATATTACATATATTAGCCGAGACACTGATAAATTAGATTTTGATAATGATGTTAGAGAATTTGCAATACTTGCAATACCTATGAAAAAGTTATGCAAAGAAGATTGTAAAGGGTTGTGTCCCAGATGCGGAGCTGATCTGAACTATGAACAATGTACTTGTCCTAAAGAAGAAATTGATCCTAGATGGGAAAAATTATTTACTAAGAAATTTTAATATCAATTAATTAAAAAGGAAAAGCTGTTATGCCAAATCCGAAACGCAAAATGTCGAAGAGCCGAAGAGATAAAAGAAGAACACACTACAAAGCTTCATTGCCAACATTGAGCAAATGCTCAAATTGCGGTGAAATGAAATTAGCTCATCGGGCTTGTCCATCCTGTGGTTACTATAGCGAACGATCAGTCTTCGTTCCAAAAAGCTAAAAACTGATAATTAACTATGCCGGATAACTCCACAGAACAATCAAAATGTAGAATTGTTGTTGATGCTATGGGGGGCGATTTTGCCCCTCAAAATGCAGTTGTTGGCGCAGTTGAGGCATTAAAATTAAATCCGGATTTTGAGCTTTTTCTGGTCGGCAGGAAAGCTGAGATAATTTCAGTCCTGCAAAAAAATAACCTGTCTTTTGATGAAAATTTCATTGTCAATGCTGAACAGGTTATTGAAATGGGTGAATCTCCAACTAATGCAATTAAAGCAAAACCTGACTCATCAATTGTTGTTGGAGCTAAGTTAGTAAGAGAAAATAAAGTTGATGCTTTTGTAAGTGCCGGTAACACCGGTGCAATGATGTCTGCTTCTACACTTATAATTGGAAGAATTCCTGGTGTAGGAAGACCAACAATTGGTGCCGAAGTTCCGAATATTCACGGAACTTGTTATTTATATGATGTAGGTGCTGGTAAAGATGCCAAACCAATTCATCTGGTTGAGTATGCAATAATGGGCAGCATTTATGCAAAAGAAATGGGCGGTGTTGCAAATCCAACTGTTGGTGTTTTGAGTATGGGTGAAGAAGAAGGAAAAGGTAACGAAGTAGCTAATGAAGCTTACAACCTTCTTAAAAAGTCCAGACTTAATTTTATCGGAAATGTTGAAGGAAGAGATATATTAACCGGCAAAGTTGATGTAGTTGTTTGTGATGGTTTTGTCGGGAACATTATATTAAAATTTGGTGAAGCCGTACCAAAGTTACTTAAGCATTTGCTTGAACAAACTGCAAAGAAAAATATTTTAGATGCTTTGAAAATAGTTTTAGTTAAGAGTACATTAAGAAAGGCACTCAAGAGTCTTGATTATCAGGAACACGGCGGTGTTCCTTTGCTTGGTGTAAATGGAATTTCAATAATTGGTCATGGTTCTAGCACACCGAAAGCAATTACCAATATGGTGCTTAAAGCTAAACTTATGTACGAAAGACAATTGGTAGATAAAATTGAAAAATCAATAAAAGAATATTCTAATTAAAAATCGGATAATGAATGAATAATACAAGAAAATTTAATGCAATGATTACCGGTCTTGGAATGTATGTACCGGATAAAGTTCTTGATAATAAATATTTTGAAAAAATTGTTGATACTAACGACGAATGGATAAGAACCAGAACCGGAATTCGTGAAAGAAGAATTTTAGAGAATGGTGCTACAAGCGATTTAGCTGCTATGGCTGCAAAAGATCTTTTCGAAAAACATAATGTTGACCCTAATGAAATTGAAGTAATCATTGTTGCAACAGTTACTCCGGATATGTTTTTCCCGGCAACTGCAACATTGGTTCAACATAAACTTGGGATTCCAAATGCCTGGGGTTTTGATCTTTCAGCAGCTTGCTCAGGATTTTTATTTGCTTTACAAACTGGCGCTTCACTAATTGAAAGCGGTAGATATAAAAAGGTTCTTGTAGTCGGTGCTGATAAAATGAGTGCGATTACAGATTACACTGACCGAAATACTTGTATTTTATTCGGAGATGCTGGCTCTGCAGTTTTATTAGAACCAACAGAAGATTTAAGTTTAGGTTTACAGAAGTCCATACTGAAAATTGATGGTTCAGGAAAGGATGCATTGTACATGCTTGGCGGTGGAAGTTTGAATCCTGCTTCGCACGAAACAGTTGACAAGAAATGGCATTACATCTATCAGGATGGAAAAGCTGTATTTAAAGTTGCTGTAAAAGGAATGGCTGATGTTTCCGCAGAAGTTATGGAAATATCAGGATTAAAATCTGAAGATGTTGCATATCTCGTTCCACATCAGGCAAATTTAAGAATCATTGATGCAACTGCGGAAAGAATGGGCATTAGCAAAGACAAAGTTATGATTAACATAGATAAATATGGAAATACAACCGCAGCTACAATTCCATCTTGTTTAACAGAATATTATCGTGCTGGAAAATTAAAAAAAGGCGATAACCTCATATTAGCTGCATTCGGTGCTGGCTATACTTGGGGAGCTTCTCATTTAGTTTGGGCAATTGATTAAAAAATAATTCTGACTTATGGCAAAAAAAGCATTTTTATTTCCCGGACAAGGTTCGCAATATGTAGGAATGGCTAAAGACCTGTTCGACAATTCTGTTGAAGCTAAAGAAATGATTCGCACTGCTGATGAAGCTGTTGGTGCAAATCTATCATATATTATGTTCAACGGACCTGAAGATCAATTAAAACAAACTGAATTTACTCAACCAGCTATTTTTCTTCACTCAGTAGTTCTTGCAAGTTTGATTCGTACTTTAAGACCTGATGCAGCTGCCGGTCACTCTCTCGGCGAATATTCTGCTCTTGTAGCTGCTGGAGCAATTCAATTTTATGAAGCAATGAAGCTTGTAAGGCAGCGCGGACTTGCAATGCAATATGCTGGAACTGTAATGCAGGGAACAATGGCTGCAATCGTCGGGCTTCAGCCAAAGGATGTTGAACAATTATGTGCCGAAGCTTCTTCTGCAGGGATTGTTCAATGTGCTAATTTCAATTCACCAGGACAAATTGTTATCTCTGGGTCTGTTGAAGGAGTTAAAAAAGCAATGGAATTATGCAAAGCCAAAGGTGCAAAGCTTGTAAAAGAATTAGTAGTAAGTGGAGCTTTCCATTCTCCTTTAATGGAACCGGCTAAAGAAAAATTACAGAATGCTCTGAATGATACTCATTTTTATGATGCAAGATTTCCAGTTTACACAAATGTTACTGCTAAACCTGTTACTGATAAAAAAGAAATTAAGAAACTTCTCTTTGATCAACTTACTTCACCGGTAAGATGGGAAGAAACTATTCAAAATATGATTAGCGATGGTATTGAAGAATTTTATGAGATCGGTCCTGGTAAAGTTTTGCAGGGCTTGGTAAAAAGAATTAATCCAAATGTAAAAGTTTTTGGTATTGATAAATATGAGGACGTTTATCAATACATTTAATTTATATGAATATTAAAGAGTTATATATTAAGGGAATAAAAATCGATCCGAACATTTTTACTTTTAAGTTTGGATGCCGGTGCAATGGTGAATGTTGTCATTATGGTGTTTACACTGATTTGAAAGAGCATGAGAACATACTTGCCATTAAAGACAAGATTATTCCTTTAATGGATGAAACTCAATCAACAAATATTTCTGATTGGTTTGAATCTGCTGAGGAAGATGATGATTTTGAATCCGGAGTAGCTGTTGGAACTGAAATTGTTAACGAGAAATGTGCATTTCTGGATAAAAATGGTTTGTGTGTTTTGCAAAGACTTGCTCTTGAAGAAGGTGAACACAAGTGGAAGTACAAACCAATTTACTGTGTTCTTTTTCCGCTTACAATTTATCAGAACACTTTAACAATAGATGATGAACACATTGACAGACTAAGCTATTGTAACAAATTCCCGATTTCCGATTCTTCCATCTTTGATGCCTGCAAAGAAGAATTGGAATTTTTCTTTGGTAAAGAAGGATTCGAAGAATTGTTGAAATATAAAGAAGAAGTTTTATCACAAGTTCAAAACGGAGTTATTGCTAATGGAAATAAAAAATAAGAAAGCAATTGTAACCGGTGGTACAAGAGGAATAGGAAGAGCTATAGTAAAAGAGCTTGCAACCAACTCATCATATAAAAATGTTTTGTCAGATGTTGCATTTATTTATAATAAATCCGACGAAGCTGCTCATGAACTTGTGAAAGAGCTTGAAAATTCAAAAACAAAAATTTATGCTATAAAAGCAGATGTTTCTTCATATGACGAAACACAAAAAGCTATAAGTGAAGCAATTGAAAAACTTGGTGGAATTGATTTTCTGATAAACAATGCAGGAATAACCAGAGATACTTTGTTGTTAAGAATGTCTGAGAAAGACTTTGATGATGTGATAAATGCAAATCTTAAAAGTGTTTTCAATTGTACAAAAGCAGTACTTAAAAATTTAATTTCCCAAAGGTCAGGAAGAATTATAAACATATCCTCAGTAGTTGCTTTGATTGGTAATCCCGGACAGGCAAATTATGTTGCTTCGAAAGCAGGTATAATTGGTTTTACAAAATCTGTTGCAAGAGAAGTTGCCTCAAGAGGAATTACTGTAAATGCAATTGCCCCCGGATTTATTAAATCAGATATGACTGATAAATTAACAGAAGATCAAAAACAAAAATTAGTTCAGAACATTCCGCTTGGCCGAATTGGTTTGCCCGAAAATATTGCAAAGATGGTTGCATTTCTTTGCAGTGATGATGCTGATTATATCACAGGTCAGGTTCTTACAGTGGATGGCGGACTAACAATGTAACTTTTTTTATTGAAAATCAATTTTATTAAATTTACAATAGTCAAATATTCGTTAACAAAAATCATCAATAAAAAATAGGAGAATACAATGGATGTTGAAGCAAAGGTAAAAGAGATCATTATTGACAAACTTGGTGTAGAAGAATCTCAGATTACTCCCGAAGCATCATTTACAAATGACTTGGGTGCTGATTCGTTAGATATCGTAGAATTAGTTATGGGTTTTGAAAGCGCATTCCAGATTTCAATTCCCGATGAAGATGCTGAGAAAATCGGCACTGTTGGAGATGCTATAAACTATCTGAAATCAAAATTAGGTTAAGGATTTAGTCGGGATAAATTCCCGACTAAATCTCTAATCATATTTTTATGAATAAGAGAAGAGTTGTTGTAACAGGTTTGGGGGCTGTAACTCCCATTGGAATTGGTGTTAAAGAATATTGGCAAGGATTGCTCGAAGGAAGAAACGGTGTTGACCTCATTACTCGTTTCAATACTACTAACTTTGATACTAAGTTTGCAGCTGAAGTAAAAAATTTCAAGCCTGAAAATTATTTCGATAAAAAAAACATAAAACGACTTGATCCTTTCACTCAATTTGCTCTTGTCTCAGCTCAGGAAGCTGTTGAAGATTCTGCTTTGAATCTGGATAAAATTAATAAAGACAGAGTTGGGGTTATTTTTGGAAGCGGAATTGGTGGAATAGAAGCACTCAAAACTGAACATTTCAAATATTTCGAAGCAAAAAATCCAAATGTTATCAGCCCGTTTTTCGTTCCAATGATGATTGCAGATTTAGCTGCAGGTCAGATTTCGATTAAATATGGTTTCAAAGGACCAAACTATGCAACTACCTCGGCCTGTGCTACATCTTCACACGCTATTGCTGACGCCTTTATGCTTATTCAAAGAGGTAATGCTGATATAATGGTTACCGGAGGAAGTGAAGCATCAGTTTCTGAAATGGCCATTGGTGGTTTTAATGCAATGAAAGCTTTATCAACCTGGAATGACAGATATAAAGAAGCTTCAAGACCTTTTGATAAAGATCGAAATGGTTTTGTTATGGGTGAAGGTGCAGGTACAATTATTCTTGAGGAACTAAATCACGCCTTAAACAGAGGCGCAAAAATTTACGCTGAAATTTCAGGAATAGGATTAACCGGCGATGCTTATCATATTACTGCTCCGGCTCCAGGTGGTGAAGGTGCTGTAAGATCTATGCGTGAAGCAATTGCTGATGCTGGTTTAATGCCAGAAGATATAGACCACATTAATGCACATGGAACTTCAACACCTTATAATGATGTAAACGAAACTAAAGCAATTAAAACTGTATTTGGTGACCACGCTTATAAATTGATTGTTAATTCAACTAAATCAATGACTGGCCATCTGCTCGGTGCAGCAGGAGGTATAGAAGCTATTGCGACTGTACTTGCAGTTTACAATGACATAATTCCTCCAACAATTAATCTCACTAATCCTGATCCTGAATGCGATTTAAATTATTCACCTTTAGCAGCTACCAAAAAAACTGTTCGTGCAGCAATCAGCAACACATTTGGCTTTGGTGGTCATAACGCATCACTGTTGTTTAAAAAATTTGAGGAATAATCTTGGAAGGTATATTTACCCGCATAAAAAACCTTTTTAGCAAGCGGGGTTTTCAAAATAATAAACTTTCAAAACAACTTTTTACATCTCAGCAATTCCTCGACCTTGAAAAAATTATCGGCTATCACATCAAAGATCAATCCTATTATGTTCAGGCACTTATTCATCGCTCATTTCTCGAAGAACTTGATGAAGATGATGCATCGAATGAAAGATTGGAATTTCTTGGTGATGCCGTTTTAAGTTTAATTACAGCTGAATACTTGTTCCATCTTTATCCAGATAAAGATGAAGGATTTTTAACCAAAGTAAGAGCAAAAATTGTAAACAGAAATTCGTTGGCAGATAGTGCTGAAGAAATTGGATTAGTAAAATTTCTTTTAATGAATCAGAATTTATCCAATACATTTTCAAGAGGTGCAAAAACTGTTCTATCTGATGCATTTGAAGCATTAGTCGGAGCGTTATATCTTGATCAGGGATTAGATGCTTGCAGAATTTTTATTCGTAAAGTTTTAATTGATCCTATAGTTGAAGCAGGAGAACATTTAGTTGATGAGAATTATAAAAGTCAGTTGCTTGAATATGCACAGGCAAACAAACTTGATTTACCCAATTACAAAGTGATAAAAGAAGAAGGACCGCAGCACGAAAGAACTTTTACTGTTCAGGTTAATGTTGGAGAAAACATTTACGGAATCGGGAAAGGCAAAAATAAAAAGACAGCTGAGCAAAATGCTGCTCAAAAAGCCCTCGAGAAGATACAAAAATCACAAACCTGATTTTATTACACTCTGATTAAATCAGTTTGAACTTTTATTTATTTAATTTTGTAGTGTAAAAAAGATTGTTTAATAATTTTCTGTAGAGAAAAATCATGAAACCTTTCGAACATCCTGATAAATTTGAACACCGTCATATTGGACCTTCAGCTGATGAATTAAATCAAATGGCAATTGAATGCGGCGCAAAATCTGTTGATGATTTAATTGATCAGACAGTTCCAAAAAATATCCGTCTTCAGAAACCATTAAATATCGGCGATCCGCTTTCAGAGTATGAATATCTGAAAAAGCTGAAGCAGCTTGCTTCTAAGAATAAAATTTATAAAACTTATATTGGAATGGGATATTATCCAACAATCCTACCTTCAGTTATCAAAAGAAATATTTTAGAAAATCCGGGTTGGTACACGCAATACACTCCTTATCAGGCAGAAATAGCACAGGGAAGATTGGAAGCATTGCTGAATTTCCAGACTGTTGTTTCAGATTTAACAGCTCTACCAATTGCAAATGCATCATTGCTCGATGAAGGAACGGCTGCTGCTGAAGCAATGATTATGTTTCATAACCTCAGAAAAAAAGAAAAACTTAATTCACATAAATTCTTTATATCTGAAGAACTTTTCCCTCAAACAATTGATGTAATAAAAACCAGAGCAAAGCTTTTAGGAATCGAGCTCGTAATAGGTAATCATAAAGCAATTGAACTTAATAATGATTACTTTGCACTTATTGTTCAGTATCCAGCAGATAATGGAGAAGTTTACGATTATTCAGAGCTGTTCAAGAAAGCTGACCAGTTCGGAATTTATAAAATCGTTGCCGCTGATATTTTGAGTCTTACATTGTTAACTCCACCGGGAGAGTTTGGTGCTGATTGTGCAGTTGGCTCAACTCAAAGATTTGGTGTACCGATGGGTTATGGCGGTCCTCACGCAGCTTATATGGCAACACGGGATGAATTTAAAAGAAATATTCCTGGTCGAATAATTGGTGTTTCAATTGACGCACAAGGAAATCGTGCATTAAGAATGGCTCTTCAAACGAGAGAACAGCATATTAAAAGAGAAAGAGCAACTAGCAACATTTGTACTGCTCAGGTTTTACTCGCTGTTATGGCTGGTATGTATGCTGTTTATCACGGTCCCGAACGATTAAAACAAATTGCTGTAAGAATAAATAATCTCACAAAGTTTTTATCACAATCATTAAAACAACTTGGTTATTCACAAATTAACCAAAATTACTTCGATACAATTACATTAAAGACTGATGAAAATCTGCAGAAGAAAATTCAATCTGAAGCAATAAAGAAAGAAATTAATCTCAGATACAATAAAGATTTTTCTGTGGGAATTTCTTTATCAGAAGTAACTACCTTTGAAGATGTTTTGGAATTAGTTGAAGTGTTTGCCAAAGTTGTTAATAAACCTTTTGAAGTTAAAAGTATTGATGAAAGTGAATACAATTCTTTTAATTCATTCCCTTCATCTCTTAAAAGAAAATCTTCTTATTTAACTCATCCAGTTTTCAATTCTTTTCATTCAGAAACAGAAATGATGAGATATATAAAAAGATTGGAAAATAAAGATCTGTCACTTGTGCATTCAATAATACCACTTGGTTCATGTACAATGAAGCTGAATGCGGCAACCGAAATGCTCGGAATTACTTTACCTGAATTTGCAGAATTACATCCGTTTATTCCTCAAGACCAAGCTCTGGGCTATAAAGAATTATTCGATGAATTAGAAAAAGATTTAGCTGAGATAACTGGTTTTGAAGCTGTGTCATTGCAGCCAAACTCCGGAGCTCAGGGTGAATATTCCGGCTTATCTGTTATTCGTGCTTATCTTGAAGATATCGGACAAGGTCATAGAAATGTTACTTTAATTCCCTCATCTGCACACGGTACTAATCCTGCAAGTGCAGTTATGGCAGGAATGAAAGTAGTTGTAGTGAATTGTGATGACAAAGGAAATATTGATGTTGAAGACTTGAAGAAAAAAGCCGAAGCAAATAAAGATAATCTTGCTGCATTGATGGTAACTTATCCATCAACTCACGGAGTTTTTGAAGAATCAATCAAAGAGATTTGCGAAATCATCCATCAGTATGGTGGACAGGTTTATATGGATGGAGCAAATCTTAATGCACAGGTTGGACTTACAAGTCCCGCAGCAATTGGTGCAGATGTTTGTCATATTAATCTTCATAAAACATTCTGCATTCCTCACGGTGGTGGTGGACCAGGAATGGGTCCGATCGCTGTTGCAAAACATCTTGTTCCATTTTTACCTGGTCATTCAGTTGTGAACATCAACAAAGAAAAATCAATTCATTCAGTTTCATCTGCTCCGTGGGGAAGTGCTGGTATTCTGATAATTTCCTATGCTTATATTAAAATGATGGGAAGTGTTGGATTGACCAATGCAACTAAAGCTGCAATAGTTAATGCTAACTACATAAAAGCTAAACTGGAGAAAATTTATCCGGCACTTTATTCTGGACAAAATGGAAGAGTTGGACATGAATTAATTTTTGATATGCGCTCATTCAAAAATTCAGCTCATATTGAAGTTGAAGACATTGCTAAAAGAATGATGGATTATGGATATCACGCTCCGACAGTTTCATTTCCGGTTCCCGGAACTTTGATGGTCGAGCCAACTGAAAGTGAATCTAAATCTGAACTTGATAGATTTTGCGAGATGATGATGAACATCAGGGAAGAAATAAGAGAAGTTGAAGAAGGAAAAGCTGATCCCAATAATAATGTGCTGAAAAATTCGCCGCATACATTACAAACTCTTATTTCAGACAATTGGAATTATCCATACAGCAGAGAAAAAGCTGCTTATCCATTGAAGTGGACAAGACAAAATAAATTCTGGCCAAGTGTTGCAAGGATTGACAATGCCTACGGTGACAGGAACCTTGTTTGCAGTTGTGTCCCTGTTTCTGAATACGCTGAAGAAAATTTGACAAAGTAAAAATTATAAGGGCTGTTTTTCGGAATGGAATATTTTTCGAAGCAGCCTATTTTTATGTTTAAAATAAAAAATATACTCTTGAATAATAACGTTTTACAAAACCTGATTATCGCTTTTCTTCTGTTAAGTGGAATTTCCTTTTCACAAATTCCTGATTCTATTAGTGTAAGTAAACTTTATCACTTTAAAGTTGATTCAATATCAATTAAAGGTAATGAACAAACAGAAGAATTTATTATCAGGCGCGAACTTACTTTTGATATCGGTGATACTTTATCAGCTGAAATTGTCAAATACAATAGAGAAAGAATTTATAGCTTAGGTTTATTCGCACATGTCTTTGTTTACCCGATTGAAAAGAATTCAACTAATATTCTTGAAATCTTTGTTGAAGAAAGATGGTACATCTATCCAATTCCTTTTGTAACAATTAAGGAAAAGGACTTTAATAAACTTTCATTCGGAATTTATTTAAAGATAAATAACTTTCGCGGAAGAAATGAAGAGATAACCGCTGTTGCAGCTTTCGGTTATGATCCTGCTTATTCGATTAACTACTATAATCCAAATCTGATTGGCAAAGAAGATTTCTTTCTCAAAACCGGATTGATTTATTCCGATGTGAGTAATAAGAGTCCTTCTGCAGAAATTTTATATGGAGAAGAATTTTCTCAAAAATTTTTTCGCACACATTTTCTTTTTGGAAAAAGATTAGGTCTTTTCCATAAGCTGTATTTAGCAACATCATATAACTATTATGAAAGTCCGAAATACATTCCCGGTATCAATGTTTCTGGTGATAGAATTGACAGATTTCCCGAATTACAATTTGGCTATGAGTTCGATTCAAGAGACCTCATTCAATTTCCAAGAGATGGAATTTTTGCTTCCGCTTCTTTTTCATTCAATGGATTGGGAATAAATTCAATTAACTACAATGTTGCAAGAATTGATTTTCGTGAATACAGAAAAATTGTGGATAATTTGTTTTCAAAGTGGAGATTCTCTGCACGATTTACAAATGGAAATGAAATTCCTTTCTATGATTATTCAATACTAGGAATAGATGAAAAAGTTCGTGGTTACTTTACAAGAAAAACCGAAGGCAATCATTTCTATTTTGCCTCTGCTGAATTTTTTTATCCGATAATTGAGGAGCTAAATCTTGATTTTGATTTTATTCCAATTATTCCTGAACAACTGCTTAAATTCAGAATTGCTCTTTATACACAAGCATTTGGTGATGCAGGTACAACACAATATAAAGATCAGTCACTCAGTTTTAATCGTTTTATTAGTGGATACGGTTTGGGATTAACGCTTTTGGTTCTTCCGTATAATATTCTTAGAATTGAGTACGCATTAGATAATTTTGGTAACAACGAATGGATATTCGACCTTGGAGTTTCTTTCTGACATAGAATTATTTTTTTCTGACGAACTTTCAGATAAGAAAATAATTCTGAAAGACGATGACTTTATTCATTGCACAAAAGTATTCAGATATAAAGCCGGTGACAAAGTTTTTGTTACTGATGGCAAAGGTAAAATATATCACTGTGAAATTTGTCGCATCGACAAGAATGAGTTGGAAGCAGAAATTT
>JAIMAZ010000172.1 GCA_023511695.1 Ignavibacterium sp. | reverse complement strand
GGTGTAAAAGAAATTCCTGTAAAAATTCCTGATAATAATAGAAGAAGTCTGTCTTTTCTTAATGATGATTTTTCTTCTGATGATAAACTTTTTGTTTTTGATAAAGAAATCAGTTTCAATTTTTAATTTTATTTTTTCTTTTTTTCCAGAAATAACGGACAATCAGAAAGACAATTACAATTGCGGTAAAAGAAATTACCACCTGATTATAAGTGCTGAGAAATTGATCTACCTTTTGGATATTTTCTCCGAAAATCATTCCCAGAGAAATTAAAATTGTATTCCAAAGAAGTGCACTTGCAGTAGAGAGTAAAACAGTATAATGGACATTTAATCTGCTCATTCCGGCAAAGAACGAAATTACAGCACGAGTGCCGGGCAAAAATCTATTGGCAACAATCAGATAATAACCATACTTACGAAAAGCGTTCTCAACTTTTTCAATTGATTCAATAGTAAGAAATTTAATTTTACCAGCGTGTAAAAGTCTTTTATCAAGCTGCCAACCAATTGCAAAAGCAGTAAGAAACCCAATTAAGCTTCCGCCGGTTGCAAAAATTAATACAGGAACGAAGTGAAGATTTGAAGTTCCAACGAGTGAACCGCCAATAACAATTACCATATCGCTTGGAGATGGCGGAAATAAATTTTCAATAAATGCAAAGAAAAAAATTGAAAGGTATATCAAAAGCGGACTTAATTCGGAAATTTTGGTTAATATATCTTCAAACATTCAATCTACTCTTTAATTAGTAAAACGGTTGCCATTGCAACAGCACCTTCAGCTCGTCCAACGAAGCCAAGCTTTTCGGTAGTTGTTACTTTAACAGAAATCTGAGATGGTGTTACTTTAAGAAATTCTGCAATTTTATTTCTGATTTGCTCAATGAAAGGTGAAATTTTCGGAGATTCAAGCGCCAGCATTGAATCAATATTCGAAATTGAATAACCTTTTGATTTAACCAGCTCGTAACAATTTTTCAGTATGATAGAACTATCAACATTCTTCCATCTGGCATCAGTATTTGGGAAATGCTGACCGATGTCACCCAAAGCAAGTGCACCAAGCAAAGCATCAGAAATCGCGTGCAGCAAAACATCAGCATCTGAATGACCTTCTAAACCTTTGGCAGATGGAATTTCTACTCCGCCTAAAATTAATTTTCTTCCTTCAACAAGTGAATGAACATCAAAACCAAAACCTATTTTAATATCGGTGTTCAATATCTTACCTCAAAATCTTTAAATTCATTTTGAAATTCTTTCCATTCAACTTTACAATTTTTAACATAAGCGTGAGAAGGTCCTACTTTTAATTTTTTAATTAACTCATGAATCATCCCTTCTTCACCTTCAACTTCAGTCAAAACTTCTCCGGTAAATAAATTTTTGGTATAACCTTTAAGACCAAGTGCGTTTGCATTTCGTAAAACAAAATATCTGAAACCAACTCCCTGAACAACACCATCAACAATAATAGTTGCTCTACTGAGTCTGCTCATTTCTATTCTCTAAAATTTCTGAAAGTAATAAACCAAATACAATAAATACTCCTCCAAACATTCCAAATTTAGAAATTTTTTCTCCCAGTATAAAGAATGCTAATAAAGCAGCCATAATTGGTTCGAATGAATAAATGATTCCGGCTTTAGTTGGTGTTACAACTTTCTGATATTTTAATTGTAGTATCGTTGCAATGATGGATGCAAAAACTGAAGTATAGATAAGTGCAAAGACAACATTAGTCTTCAAACTAAATCTGATGATCTCTAATCCAAGAGTTGATAATACAATTGCGCCGATAAAACCTCCTAAACCAGTTATTAAAAGCTGAATAAATACCATTGGCATATAATCATATTTTTTCGTAAATATATCAACATAAACAACCTGAAATGCAAACAGAATGGCACAGAGCAGAGTAAGGAAATCACCAAGATTAAAATCAGAGCCAAGTTCGTTAATAAATTGGAATAAATTTTCACCTGTACTTGAAAGAAAAACCAATCCAATCATTACAAAAAAAATACTCACAATGTTATACCACTTTGGTTTTCTTTTTTCAATTATGGTTTGAAGTATCGGAATAATAACAACAAAAGTTCCGGTGATGAATCCGGATTTTGTTGCAGTAGTAAAATTTAATCCAACCGTTTGAGTAGCAAATCCAAGAAAATAAAATATACCAAGCACAGATCCAGCAATGAAAGTATTCTTATCCATTTTTTTCAATGTAAGATGAACAAATGGATACAGTAACATTGCCGCAATAAAAAATCTGATACCGAGAAATAGTAAAGGCGAAATATCTGTGAGTGCATTTTTTACAAGAGCGAATGTTCCTCCCCAGATTAAAGTATTCAAAAGCAGAGCACCTTCACCTAAGTATTTTTTCATACCAAAAACCTTCGGGCTATTTTTTTACACCGTAACCAAAATACTTAAGCATCTTTTCGTTAGATCGCCACTTTTCTTTAACTTTAACACGCAACTCAAGGTAAACTTCCTTTTGCAGAAATTCCTCAATTGCTTTGCGCGCAACTTCGCCAAGTTTTTTAATAGCTTTTCCTTCCTTACCAATTATTATTGGTTTTTGTGAATCGCGTTCAACAATTATTTCAGCACTTATAAAATCTTTTCCTGTTGTTCGTTCTTTGAAGTCAGCAATTATAACTTCTGTGCTGTATGGAATTTCATCTTCATAAAGCTCAAATATTTTTTCGCGAATAATCTCCGATACAAAAAATCTTTCACTTGCTTCTGATATGATATCATCAGGATAATATTTTTCACCTTCAGGAAGAAGTGCCACTATTTCCTGGATTAATCTGTCTACATTAAAATTTAATGAAGCGGCAATCGGAACAACTGCATTAAACTGCCTGAGACTTTCGTAATGATTAACCAATTGCTGAGCTTGTTCCTGTGTTATTGAATCAACTTTATTCAGAGCAAGAATGATTGGTTTTTTCTTCTGCGCAATCAACTCTTTTATAATTTCATTCTCTTCACTTTCTTTAATCCGACCTTCACTGCTTACATCGAAAATCAGAACTATAACATCAGCATCTTTAATTGATTCATTAACTTCCTCAAGCATTTTTTCATGAAGAAGATATGCGGGCTTAACAATTCCTGGTGTATCAAGAAAGATTATCTGATAATCTGCTTCTGTAAGAATTCCTAAAATCTTTTTTCTTGTTGTTTGCGGCTTCGGTGTTACGATTGATATTTTCTGCTTTAATATTGCATTCAGCAAAGTTGATTTACCAACATTTGGTAATCCAATAATAGAAACATATCCGACTTTATTGTTCATAATTTCTTTTCTTTTTTATGTTCAAATATAGTAATGATAAAATCAATTAAAGCTGATAAATATTGAAATAAAAAACCCTTCTCAATGGAAGGGTTTTTAACTGATAAATAATTTAAGTTCATTATTCCTGAGCTTCTAACCATCTCTCAGCATCAAGAGCCGCCATACAGCCGGTTCCTGCAGCAGTTATTGCCTGACGATATTTCTTATCAGCAACATCACCCGCAGCAAAAACTCCTTCAACATTTGTATATGTTGAACCTGGTTTAACAATCAGATAACCTGTTTCATCCATTTCCAAATAATTCTTAAACAAATTAGTATTGGGTTTATGGCCAATTGCAATAAACAATCCGTCTGCATCAAGCTGAGTAACTGAATGATCTCTTGTATCTTCAAGAAGAACTCCTGTCATTCTTTTTTTACCACCTTCTTCAACACCGAGAACTTCTTTGATTACTTTATTTGTCAGGAATTTAATCTTGGGATTTTTCTTAGCTCTGTCTAACATAATTTTAGAAGCTCTGAACTCATCACGACGATGAATGATTGTAACTTCACTTGCAAATTTTGTGAGGAAGTTTGCTTCTTCCATTGCAGTATCGCCGCCGCCAACAACAAGCACTTTTAATCCTTTGAAGAAAAATCCATCACAAGTTGCACAAGCAGAAACACCATAACCCATAAACTTTGCTTCGCTTTCAATTCCGAGCAATCTTGCTGAAGCACCAGTTGAAATAATTACAGCATCAGCAAAATATTCTTCATCATAAGATTTTAACATGAAAGGTCGTTTGGAAAAATCAACTTCAGTGATATCTTTATAAATTGATTGCGCGCCGAAACGATGAGCTTGCTTTCTCATAATATCCATTAACTCCGGACCTTGAATTCCGTGTTCAAAACCAGGAAAGTTTTCTACCTCAGTTGTAATTGTTAACTGACCGCCTGGTTGTAATCCTTCGAATACAACCGGACTAAGATTTGCACGTGCGGCGTAAATTGCTGCAGTTAATCCGGCTGGTCCTGAACCAATAATAGCAACTTTAAAATGATTTTTCTGCTCTGACATTTTTACCTCAATATTTTTCTTTTATAATATTTATTATTTAGTTACGGTATGATTCACTTTAATAAGATTCGTTTCAATTTTTTGATTGTAATCACTCAAACAAAAATCTTGCATTCCTCTTAAGTCCTGAAAGTTTTGTTCGTTTAACAGGACTATCAGCAAATTTTTGCTTAAAAGTATTATCATCCATTTCCATAACTTCCGAATAAGTAAGTTCCGTAGATCTTGGATAAAAATCCTTTAGCAAAGTTGTAACGCTAAATTTTGTGTTCCACGGACAAACTTCCTGACAGATATCACAGCCAAATAACCAATTCTCAAATTTCCCTTTAAGTTCTGAAGGAATCTCATTTTTGTTTTCAATAGTCTGATAAGAAATGCATTTGTTTGAATCAACAAGATAAGGCTGCACTATCGCATCAGTTGGACAGGCATCAATGCAGGCAGTGCAATCGCCGCAGAAATCCGGGATATTTTCTGAGTAATCAAATTCATAATTACAGATAATATTCGCTATGAAAAACCAACTTCCAACATCACGATTTATAACATTTGTATGTTTTCCCATCCAACCTAAACCTGCTTTAACAGCCCAAACCTTATCCATTACTGGTCCCGTATCTACATAAGATATTGAATTAAACTGCGGATCAATTTCTTTTAATTCTGTTTCAAGCTTATCGAGCATATCCCAGATAATCAGATGATAATCTTTTCCCCAGGCATAACGGGAAATTTTCCCATAATCGTTCTTATCAGAATGTATGAAAGGTGTATTGTAAATAAGTCCAAGTGAAATGATACTTTTTGCATCAGGCAAAATTTCTTTTGGATTTTTTCTTTTGCTGATGTTACGCTCCATGTAACTCATATCAGCTTGATATTTTTTTTCAAGCCAGAGATTGAGTTTTTCAATTTCATCTTCAAGTATTTCAACTTTTGCAAATCCAACTAAATCGAAACCAATTACTTTCGCTTTTGAAACAACTATGTCATTCGTAATCTTATTCATCTTTACCAATTAAACTTTTTTGAATATGCTGCAACATATACTTCACCGTTTTGGATTTTAACAGGATAAACATCCAAACCTTTAGCTCCTGTTGGTTGCTTTCCTGTTTTAAGTTCAAACATCCAACCGTGAGCGGGACAAACTACACAATTATTTTCAATAAAACCGTCGTAAATAAGTGCAGTATGTTGATGCGGACATATATTGCTTAATGCATAAACATCATCATCAACTTTGAACAATGCTATTTCAATTTCATCACCTGAATTGTCTGAAGCAGGAATTAGGAATCTTCTGCCTACTCTATCACGCAAGTCTGATAATCTGCAAACTTTATAAAAATTTTGTTCTTTCATATTAAATCAAAATAAACTTTATCCTGAACTATTCCTTTATCAGAATGTTTCAATGTAACTGCAGCATACTCAGGATCGTGCCCGAAGTATAAAATCCAATTTTCATCAAGTGCTTGTTTAAGATACTTTTTCTTTTCAGCAAGTGTTACAAGAGGTTGTAAATCATAGGCCATTATGTATGGCAATCGAATATGAGAAACAAACGGAAGCAAATCTGCACAATACAAAACAGTTTTTGAGCCATCAGAAATTTTAACCATTTGCTGACCAAAAGTATGACCGTTAATTATTTCGAATGTAATATTCTCATCAAAATAATTTTCTGTTAAGAGATTCAATACACCTTCTTTGGCAAGTGGTTCAAAATTTTCTTTAAGATAACTGCCTCTGTCTCTATCAGTAGGATTTAATGCCCAGTTAAAATTTTGTTTCTGAACATGATAAGTTGCATTTGGGAAAGTAGGAACTAATTTTTCATTTTGAAATTTTGTAGAACCACCTGTGTGATCGAAATGAAGATGAGTAAGTATTACATCAGTTATTTCTTCAAAAGAAAATCCTTTTTGTAAAAGTGCTTTTTCTAAAGAAAGATTTTCATCAATTCTGAAAATGTTTCGTGATTTTTCATCCCACTTGTTTCCCATTCCTGTGTCAATAAGAATTTTTTTAGAATCACTCACAAGTAAAAGATTTCTTGTAGCAAGTGTAACACGATTGACTTCATCAGCAGGATTGGTTTTTTCCCAAAGTGGTTTAGGAATAATTCCAAACATTGCTCCACCATCCAATCCTATAAATCC
>JAIMAZ010000171.1 GCA_023511695.1 Ignavibacterium sp. | reverse complement strand
ATTTATATTTTTTAACTTTATCGGTTCTTGTTATTTATATTTGTATTTTATAAAGATTTTGTTTATTCTTTATTTTATCTTATCTGAAAATATTTTATATGTAATAAATGATAAGAATAAACTCGTTGGATTTATTCAGGAAAAAGAAATTAGGTTAATATTAAATGATTATGAAATGGTTAAGGATGTATTGGTTGCAAAGGATATTTCAAATACTAAAGTCGTTTCAATAACTTCCGAAAGTACGTTAGACAACGCACTAAGAATGATGATGAGAAATAATTTAACGGAGATTCCGGTCGTCGATCAATCTTCTTCGGAAGAAAAGATTTTAGGAGTGTTAACATTAAATGAAATACAATCCATTTTATCTAAAGAAAATTTTAAAAAACAGTTCACATCAAGTCTTGCAGCAGAATTGAAAACGCTTCAGCCATTACAAACTATTAAAGTCTCAGATGATTACTCAATAAAAGAAATTCTGGTGCCTAAAGAGTTGATAGGCAAATCATTAGCCGAAACTAAAATTAGGAATTTATTTAATGTAGAAGTCCTGATGATTAAACGAGATAAGATAGATTCATCAGATCTTAAAAACCAAAATATCATTACTGCAGAACCAAATTATATTTTTCAGGCTGGTGATAAATTAGTTTTATTTGGAAAAGATGAAAATATCAGGAAGTTTGAGATGTTCTTATAGTACATGAATGGTTGTCCGATAATATATATTATGTAAACTGTTATATTCCGTCTAAAACTTCCCAAACTTTATCAAAATAAAAATCAAAATGATTATAAGAACTAACCATATTAAAGGGTTGTTTGTTTTTCGCCTTGCATAATAACGGGAGTTTCTGAATCCAAGTCGTCTTTTTCTGCGTTCTTCTTCATCAAGTTCCGGTTTGTAAAAACGCGGAGTATAATCAAATCTTCGATATTGAGGTCTTTTCATAAACATTTTTATCATCCTTCTTTTATATCAAACAGGGCCGAGACGAATGAATCTTTATCAAATTCCTGGAGGTCTTCAATTCCCTCACCCACGCCAATAAATCTAATTGGGATATTTAACTTTTTACTAATCTGAAATACGACTCCACCTTTCGCAGTACCATCAAGTTTAGTTATTACTAAGCCAGTCAGAACAATTACTTTTGAAAATTCTGTAGCCTGGACGACTGCATTTTGTCCGGTTGTACCATCCAAAACCAACAAAGTTTCGTGTGGAGCAGATTCAGAAAATTTCTGAATCACTTTTTTTATTTTAGACAACTCATTCATCAAATTAGTTTTATTATGAAGCCGACCAGCTGTATCAATTAAAACAATATCATAATTTTCCTGAACTGCTTTTTTTACTGTCTCAAAAGCTATTGAAGATGGGTCATTTCCTTTTTGACTACTGATAATTTCAACTCCGGCTCTTCGTGCCCATATCTCCAATTGCTCATTTGCTGCAGCTCTGAAAGTATCAGCAGCACCAACAATAACTTTATAACCCAAATTCTTATAATTAAAAGCTAATTTTCCAATAGTAGTGGTTTTTCCGACTCCATTAACTCCCACAACTAATATTATGTAAGGTTTCTGAAGCTTGTCAATACCATTTAGATTATTATACGGCAGTATATCTGCTAATTCTTTTTTAATCAGATTAAGAACATTCTGAACTGACCGATCTTTTTCACTTTTTAATGATTTTCTGACATTCTCTATAATAAGTTCAGCAGTTTCAACTCCCATATCAGAAGTAATTAGAATCTCTTCAATCGTATCGAGAGTATTATCGTCAATCTGTGCTTTGCCGGTTAAAGTCTCGGAGATTGATTGGACAATCTTATTCCTTGTTTTTGTCAGCCCATTTTTAATTTTATCTAAACTAAAGTTCTTAAAGAAACTCATACTAATTTTTTCCTGTTAAGATATTCGATTGCTCTAACAACATAAGCAATGAAAGAAAGTATTATCATTACAATACTGAAGTAATAAACTGAAGAATATATCGTTGATGATTTATCAATTTGTAAAAGTGTAAGCAAGACAACGATGCCAATAATAAATACAGCTGCTTTCCCTAATATATTTGATGGCAATACTTTACCAATTTTACTTGTAACATAAATTCCACCAAAGAAAATGAGCAAATCTCTCCCAATAATTAATCCCAGATAATATGCCGGTAACTCGCCGTACATTGCCAATCTTATTACAACTACAGCCATAGCAATTTTATCTGCCAGGGGATCAATAATTTTTCCTGCTTCAGTAACCTGATTAAGTTTTCTTGCCAGATAACCATCTAGTACATCGGTTAATGCTGCAAAAAGACAAAGAGCAAATAACCAATATTTAACGGCAGGATTTAAGTTAAATTCATCAAATAATAACCAAAGTGGAATTGCTAAAAGCAATCGCAACAGTGAAAGCAGGTTTGATACAGTTAAAAATTCTTTACTATTTATTTTCATCTTATTACTGCAAATTTACCGAAAATTTCCTGAGTTTCATTTTGTGCATCATCGAGACTAACAATTCTGTAGATATAAACGCCCGATGGTATTTTGTCTCCATTTTCATCAGTTAAATTATAAGTAACTCCACCGTTATCTGTGTTTGCAATAATTTCTTTAATTGGCTTTCCAGTTAATGAAAGAATATTGATTTTGACTTTCTTAGTTAAATTAGCAAATGTTAAAATATTTGTGCCTTCTCCAATTCTAATAGGATTGGGATAAATGTAAACATCAGATAAATCAGAAGCATTTCCAGTTAAAACAACATAACTTCCTGCACCAGATTTAATCGGAATATTCCCCGTTGAATTTGATGAGCGGATATTACTCAATCTCAGAACATATTCCTTCCCTACCGAACCAATTGGTTTATTTCCAGTCAAATCAAGAATAACATTATTATCCTTAACAATTATAGAATTAATTTGATTAGCCGGAGAAAACAAATAATTGTCTTTAATACTTGCAGAAGTTTCATCAACTGGTAAGTTAAATGTTAAACTGATACGATAAGGATTTACTATCTGAGAATTTGTAATGTAAAATTCTTCCTGACGAATATTATAATAAACCAAAAAGTTTAGTGTGTCTGTAATTACTGGTGAATTGTAAAAGTCTCTGAGATTTTTAACTATAAGATAATTACTTCCTTCTGGTAAATCTTCAATAAAAGAAAGAATGTAAGAATATTGATCTGCTGGTGAAATAGAATTTGGATATCCAAAATTTAGCACTTCAAAAGATTGAAGATTCTCGATTGTTGTTTTTATTCTGTCACTGAATTTCACTATAAGGTTTCTTGGACTTTTAACATTGATTTCAATCATCCGAGCCGGATCGTGAACAAAAACAGTTACAATATTTGATAAAGCTGAGTATGGTTCTGGCTTTGAATTGTCATAAGCTTGAACTGCATAATAATAATTTGTTCCATTAACTACATTATTATCAATGAATTGATCAGTATTGACGGAATCAATCAAAATTAAATTACTAATGCTTTCGCCACGATAAATGAGATATCTAACGGCATCTGAAATCCAGCTTAGCTTTACAGAAGTGCTGTTAATACTATAAGCATCAAGATTATAGGGAGTTGGTGTTTTAAAGCTGTTTCCGAACTCATAAAAATCAATTCCTGTTGAAGTTGGAAAAGCAATTTCCGGAACATAGTTATTATTAAAATCACTCACTAAGATTGAATTGGAATTAATATTTTCAAAATAAGCAATCAGTTTAATTCCCTCCATCGTGTATTTGAAAACATAAGCATATGGGAAAATAAACAGAACAAGTTCTTTTATCCCATCATTTTCAACATCAACAAATCTCAACGAATTTTCTGCTTTACGAAATGAAGTATTGAATTCAGTAGCAGCATCAATGAAAGGAAAGTCGTAAATAATATTTAAGTTGTTTCCAGCAAGATTAAAAATTATCAATCTGTAAAATGGAGCAATATCAATTGGTTCCACCGAATGCATGAGAACAGCAATATCATCAATTCCATCGAAGTTAAAGTCACCGGATGTAATGTATGCATTCGAACCTATAAATTCAGTAGGGATAACCAAGTCAGGAACAAAATTATTGTCGCCAATTATCTTAAAGCTAAAAATGTCTCCATCATTATCAACAAACCATAATTCCATAATTCCATCACCGTTAGAATCGCTAATAATAGTGTTGGGAAAATCAATAACATTATTGCCAAATTTTTTTTGAGTAAAGTTTTTGATTGTTGTTTTTTCAGTCAGAGATAAATTTTGATCAACTTCCCAAACACCAATAGTGCTGTCATTCTTTATAACAAGCACTTCTGTCTTTCCATCATTATCAATATCCTTCGCAAGTATTGGCCAGAAATCACCTCCGGTTTTTGAAAATTTTGTACTAAAACTAGTGCTACTCTGTGAGTTCTGTTCCATTATAAAACCATCGCGAACAAAAAATGTGAGAAGATCAACTAATCCATTTCTATTAAAATCACCATGATCTTTCACAAAACGATCAGTAAGAGAATCTTTCACAATAAATTCACCGTTAGAAAAAGAAAATATTGTTGAGTTTCTTGAATTGGAATTTGCTCTAATGATAACTTCTCTATCTGAACTACTAGTTAAACTTAAAACATTCTGATACGGATTTCCTGCCGGAAGTGTGAAAGGCATTTTCTTAGCTTCCACAAGACTGATATTATTCTGAGTTGAAATAAGAAAATCATTTGTGTTATTCTTAATAACTGTTTTAAGTCCAACAAGATTCTCAGCTTCAATGTATACTTTATATTCAGAATATTGGTCAACCAAATCTTTTGGAATAAAACCATAATGAAGTTGTTTAACAAACTGATTGTTTGTTGTAAATCCATCGAGTGTTACAAATCGATAGTTAGATTCACCAGATTTTTTATAATATAGTCTCACCAAACTTGGTTCATCGGTGTAAACAGCAGCAGTAATAGTAAGCTTATCACCATAATACATCGGACCAACCGAAATTAATTCTGTTTGAGGAGCAGTTCTATCTACAAAGAAATTGACTCTTTCTTCTAAAGTTCTTCCATTATTCTGAAATACAAGCAATCTTAATGTGTAAACACTGTCTTTGAAATTTGATATATCAAGGTTGTAAATATTTTGTTGATTAAACTGAGTCTTCCCTTCTTCAATCAATGATTGCCAGTTTGTCGGATTGTATCCTGTTCCCAATTGAAGTTTGAAAGATTCAAAATATGCCGAAAGAATTGTAGCATCAATAAGAAGATTATTTCCCGAAGTAGCAAAATCCATTGTAGGATGATTAAATTTTACAATTGAGGGAGCAAGAACTCTTAATGCTCTTTCCATATTCAATCTGCCGGCACCACTTCTTAAATCCCAACCAGATTCACCAATGTCATCTGAAGTAGATTTCAGGATTTGTTTTATTTCTTCATTTGAAAAATTCAGTTTTGATAATATTAGTGCAGCAGTTGCTGAAACGAATGGAGCAGATGCAGATGTTCCGTTAATTGAAGAGTAGCCGAAATTCCTTGAAGTTGTTAGTATATTAGTACCGGGTGCTACAAGGTCGATTGTTGAACCCCAGTTTGATGATGATGCCACAAAATCATCTGCTGTTGAATTCCCAACACATATAACTTCCGAATAACCGGAAGGATAATGCGGTCGATTAGATCCAGAATTTCCAGCACTCGCTACCAAAACCAAATTTTGCGAATAAGCATATTGAATAATATCCCGAAGAACAAGTGAGAATGAGTTATCGCCAAAACTCATATTTATTACTTTTGCTTTCATCTGAACTGCATATAAAATTGCAGCAGCAACATCATCTTCTTCACCATATCCACCTGGATCGAACGCACGAAGATTGAGTAATTTTATATTTGGGGCAGCTCCTGCAATACCTGTAAAATTATTCGTTTCTGCTGCTGCAATTCCTGCAATGAAAGTACCGTGTCCCTGATCATCAGCAGGATCATTATCCCAATTAAGATAATCACCACCGGAAGAATCAAAAGGAAAACCAACTCTGTCGGTAAAATCCCATCCCATATAGTCATCAATAAATCCGTTTCCATCATCATCTGTTCCATTAAATCGTTTATCGTTTCCATTAATATCAGTTCCTGTTTCGCCTTTGTTCAGATATATTTTATTTTTCAAATCAGGATGATTATAATCAATTCCTGTATCTATAATAGCAAGCAAAACAGTATCAGCTCCTTGAGTAATATCCCAGGCATCAAAAGCTTTAATCTTTTGAAGCGCCCATTGTTGTGAAACTAATGAATCATTTGGTATTGCATCAATCTGATAAGTGTGAGAAACCTGAATGTATTCTATATCAGGATCTTGATTTAACAAATTGGTCAGATAAATTTCCTCAACCTTTTCATAAAAATTTATTGCCACTATTCTTCCAATAATTTCATCATCTTTTGCTAATCCCTTTGCGAGATAATTAATATCAAATCCAGGCAGAGAAACTGGTCTGTTTTCAAGTGTGTTACTGATTTTCTTTTCTGTTATTTTTTTTTTT
>JAIMAZ010000170.1 GCA_023511695.1 Ignavibacterium sp. | reverse complement strand
GACGAAAATACTCTCAGTAATCTTAGAAAGAACTATGAAAAAGGCGAATTGATTGAAAGTAAAATCAACTCAAATCCATTCAAACAATTTGAAATCTGGTTTGTAGATGTGCTTAATTATAACATTTACGAACCTAATGCAATGATTTTAGCAACATCTTATGAGAATAAACCTTCTGCCAGAGTTGTGCTATTAAAGGGATTTGACGAAACAGGATTTAAATTTTACACAAACTACAATAGCAGAAAAGGAAAACAATTAAGTTTAAATCCGAATGCTGCTTTGCTTTTTTATTGGATGGAACTTGAACGGCAGGTAAGAATTGAAGGGAAGATTGAAAAACTTAGTCGGGAAGAATCACTCATTTATTTCAACTCAAGACCTTTAGAAAGCCGTTTGGGAGCGCTAGCATCGAATCAAAGTGAAGTAATACCCGATAGAAGTTTTTTGGAGAAAAAATATAATGAAGTAAAAGATAAGTATGGTGATAATCCACCAATGCCTGAAAACTGGGGCGGTTACAAACTTATACCTGAACTTTTCGAATTCTGGCAGGGAAGACCAAATCGTCTTCACGATAGAATTGTTTATGAAAAAATTTCTGAAGGTTGGAAGATTTATAGGTTATCACCTTAGAATTAGATTGATAAACGCCTCAGCATTTTCTAAACTATAATCTAATCACTTTATCTAAGTATTTCATAAATACTTTGTGACATAGGGTCATTGTGGCAAATTTGTCTCAGACGATCAGGTTATAAATTTTCGTTTCAATGCCGGAGCACCAGTGATTAATGTTCTTACTGTAATAGCAGAAATAATATTATTCCACCAATTATAGCAAACACTGATGGTACTTCACGATATCCGACAAATACCCAAATTGGATTAAGCACTGGTTCAAGCATTGAAATGATTGATGCTTCAACAGCGGGAATCCGTTTAATTCCATAACTAAACAAAGCATAGGCAAATGCAATCTGAAATACTCCCAGAAATGTAAGCTTCCATAAATTTCCGAATGAAAGTTCTTTCAGCTCAAGAATAAATGGAATACATACAAGAGCAACTATAATATTTCCATAAAATATTGAAGCTTCACCATATTGTTTATCGTTCTTTTTCATTCCAAGAAAAAATGCGGCAAATGCCACACCTGCCAACAGTGCTGCAATATTTCCTTTAATATCACCGGGAGTTAAATCTCCCATAAAAAATAAAATCATACCCAAAAAGCAAACAGCAATAGTAATAATATTTATTTTTTCCCATTTAGTCTTTGTTAATATCGGTTCGAATATTAAAACATAAATCGGTGCAGTGGATTGAAGAAAAATTGCATTAGCAGCAGTAGTTGTTTTTGTTGCTATCACAAATAAGATCAACACGGCGGCATATGCGAAAGCATTCAATAATGCAAGTGGATTAAGCTTGAGAATTTTGTGTCTGAATAAGATTGCAAATACAATCGCAGCGATTAAACATCTGAAAAAAGATATTTGCATTGGAGAAAGGGTAATGAGTTTTATAAATAAACCTCCTGAGCTCCAAAGTAGTGCTGTTAGAAAAACTGCTAAGATTCCTTTTGTATGTTCGGAAGAATTTTTCATAATTCAAGTTAAATAAATATTTTTATAATTATTTCAAGGACTAATGCAATAAATATCCAATTCAAATAAATACAAAAACTATACTTTGTACTTTACAAAGTTACTTCTTTTGTCAGATAACCTGTTTAAATTATCACTGTAAAAAAATAATAAATTAACTTGGCATCGAAACATAAGTACATAAGTCATACTGCAGATATAGCTTTCGAAATTGAAGCTGATTCTCTGGAAGAATTGTTTGGCGAGGCTTTCAGAGTCTGGTTAATCTCTATAGTGGAGTTAAGTGATTTTGAAACAGATAGTAGTATTGATATTGAAATAAAAGTAGATTCTCTTGAGCAGTTGCTTGTGGATTTTTTGAATGAAGTAAATTTCCTTTTGCTGGTAAGAAAAATTCTTTGTGTCAGTGTTGAGAAAATAAGAATTGATGAAAAATCATTTTCACTTTTTGCAAGAATGAAGTATCAACGATTAAGTGAAAAGACAGAACTTAAGGAAGAAATTAAATCAGTTACTTATCATCAGATGGAAATTTTAAATAGTAATGGTAAGTACAAAGCGAAGGTTGTGTTTGATATTTAATTGCAAAACAATAAGAATACTTTGTTGTATGCTGAGAAAAAAAGCCACAATGACACAAAGACAAGAAGAATCTTAGTGGTTTCAAGCCTTAGTGGCAATTTATTTCCTTGTTCTATTTAATACGAAGAGGTGAGAAAAATGGTTATCAATGGAATTACATTAAATAAAATTCGTGAGAATCTTTGGGAGATTCCGCAGACAAATGGAATGCGTGTTCCCGGCAGAATTTATATTTCTCAGGAAATGCTTGAGTCAACTCTGTCAGAAGATGAAGCACTAAAGCAAGTGATGAATGTTGCACACTTACCTGGAATTGAAAAATATAGTTTAGCTATGCCTGATATTCATTGGGGCTATGGATTTCCGATTGGCGGAGTTGCTGCCACAAATCTTGATGAAGGTGTTATCTCACCAGGTGGAGTTGGTTACGATATTAATTGCGGAGTTCGTCTTGCGGTTACATCACTTACATTTGATGAAATTCAACCTAAACTCGAATCACTGATAACAAAATTATTTCAGAACATTCCTACCGGTGTTGGTGCAAGTGGTGCAATAAAAAAATTATCCAAAGCTGATTTGAAAAAAATTCTCGAAAAAGGCTCTGTCTGGGCTGTTGAAAATGATCTAGGAACTCAAAGCGATATTCAGTTTACTGAAGAAAGCGGTACACTGAAGAATGCAGACTTCAGTGTTGTGAGTGAAAGAGCTTTGGAACGTGGTGCTGATCAGGCAGGAACGCTTGGCTCAGGTAATCATTTTCTTGAAGTGGATGTAGTTGAGGAAATTTATGATGCAAAAGTTGCAGAAGTGTTCGGTCTCTTTCCGAATCAAATTGTTATTCAGATTCATACTGGTTCAAGAGGACTTGGTTATCAGGTTTGCGATGATTACTTAAAAGTTCTTCTTAAAGCTTCCGAAAAATATGGTTTCAAACTTCCTGATAAACAACTTGCCTGTGCACCAATTAAATCTCAGGAAGGACAAGATTATCTTGCAGCAATGCAGGCAGCTGCAAACTTTGCCTGGAACAACAGACAAGTAATTATGCATCTTGCTAAAAAAAGTTTTATGGAAGTATTTGGAATTAAAGAGTCGGATTTGGGATTTCATCTTGTTTATGATGTTTGTCATAACATTGCAAAAATTGAAAAGCATAGAATTGGAAATGAAGTGAAAGAAGTTTGTGTGCATCGAAAAGGAGCTACAAGAGCATTTCCACCCGGAAGTGATATGATTCCGGCTAAGTATAAATCTGTTGGTCAACCTGTACTGATTCCAGGTGATATGGGAAGATATTCTTATGTTGCAGTTGGAACTGAAAAAGCGATGGAAGAAACTTTTGGAAGTTCTTGTCACGGTGCAGGAAGAAATTTGAGTAGACACAAAGCTATGAAGGAAGCAAAAGGTCGGGATCTTATCAGTGAATTGAAAAAGAAAGGAATTATTATTCAGGCGAAAGGTTATAAAACTATTGCAGAAGAAATGCCTGCTGCTTATAAGGATGTAGCAAGTGTGGTTGATGTTATGCATAAGGAGGGAATAACAAAAAAAGTGGCGAAGTTAAAACCTGTGGGAGTGATAAAAGGGTAAGAGATGTTTTCACGCAAAGACGCAATGACGCAAAGTTTTTAATAGAGAAAAGGAGTATTATTCTGAAATACAAATACAATCCACCGTTATTGTTTAAAAAAATTTTTAACGAATTTTATTGGAGAACTACCAACAATAAGATTCTTTTAACATTTGATGACGGACCAATTCCTGAAAGTACTGAAATAATTCTTGAGGTTTTAGCAAAGCACAAAATAAAAGCTTTATTCTTTTGTGTTGGAGATAATGTTAAAAAATATCCTGAACTTGCTAAAAGTATATTAACGGAAGGTCATACAATCGGGAATCATACATTCAATCATAAAATTTTAAGAACTTTATCTGATCAGGAAAAATTTTATCAGATAAAATCGTTCAACGAATTACTTGAAAATGATTTCAATTATAAAGTAAAATATTTTCGTCCGCCGCACGGAAGATTTCAGTTTAGTACAAACTCGTTATTAAATGAATTTAATCTCAAAAATGTTATGTGGTCATTGCTTACTTTTGATTATAAAAATAATTTTGAGTTAGTTAAGTTTGCCGTTACAAATTTTATGAAAAAGGATTCAATTATTGTTTTACACGATAGCATTAAATCAAAAAATATTATTACTGAGTCAATTGAATTTATTGTTGAGTATGCTGCTGAAAATAAATTTGTTTTCGGAGAACCATCAGAATGCTTGAAATAATTTTTACAATAATTCTGGTTGGTTATTTCATTCAAACAATAATTTTTATTGTTGGCACTAATAAAACTTTTGAAAAAATTCCTTATGAAAATCTTCCAACTGCAACCGTCATAGTTGCTGCAAGAAATGAAGAAGAAAATATTTTACGGACTTTAGAATCATTAACCAAATTAGAATATCCAGAAGGTAAGCTTGAAATCATTCTTGTTGATGATCAATCAACTGATGCAACGGGAAAGATTATGGATGATTTCATAAAAGATAAACCTCACTTTAAAAAAATTACTACTTACAAAGACGATTTGAAACTTATTGGTAAAATGCGCGCACTTGCTTATGGCGTAAAAGAAGCGAAAGGTGAAATTATTCTTACAACCGATGCTGACTGTGAGGTTAAACCTACCTGGGTTAAAGCTATATGTTCTTATTATAAAGATGATGTTGCACTTGTAACTGGCTTTACAACACAAGTTGCTGATAATTGGTTTGGCGGGATGCAGGCTCTTGATTTTATTTATTTGCTGACTGCTGGTGCAGGCACAGTTAACATCGGAAAACCAATTTCGTGTATCGGTAATAATATGTCGTATCGTAAATCAGCTTATGATGAAGTTGGTGGCTACGAATCTTTGCCATTCAGTGTAACTGAAGATTTCACATTGATGAATGCAATTTACAATCTGAAAAAGTACAAAGTAATTTTTCCGTTGGATAAAGATGCACTCGTAACTTCTCTTCCTTGCAAAAATCTTAAAAGTTTAATCAGACAAAAAAAGAGATGGGGAGTTGGAGGACTTGGTGTTCCGTTTCGTGGTTTTGTAATAATGTTCTGGGGATTTCTTGCAAATCTTCTTGTACTTTTAACTCCATTCTTTTTTTCTGCTAACTGGTTGTATCTGGTTACTTTCAAAGTCTCGATGGATTTCTTTCTGCTTTATCCTGTTCATAAAAAACTCGGTATTGAAAAAAATCTTAAATACTTTTTCCATCATCAGCTTTACTATCTGATTTATGTTGTTATTCTTCCTTTCATTGTATTGCCAAATAAAAAAGTTGTTTGGAAAGGGAGAACTTACTGATGCTTCTGCTTTGTAACTATTATGTAACATATCGTTGTAATGCTTATTGTGAATTTTGTCATTTCGGATTTCACGAGAATTTCAAAAACACGCCTTATGCTAATCTGAATGATTTTAAATCAAATGTAGAGCAACTTGCAAAACTCGGAGTAAAGTTTATTGATTTAACTGGCGGCGAACCCCTGCTTCACAAAGATATTGCTGAGATGGCAAGATTTGCGCGTTCATTCAAAATGCAAACAAGTATTACCACTAACGGTTTGCTATATCCAAAATTTGCTGAACGGCTCGCAGGTAATGTTAATCTTCTTCATTTTTCACTTGATTCGCCTGATGAAGATGAACATAACAAAATCAGAAAAGTAGATTGCTTTAAAAGTGTTTTCAGAAGTATCGAGATTGCAAAATCTTTAGGAGAGTTTCCCGATATTTTATTTACTGTTACTAATGAAACTTATCACAAACTTCCGCGAATGCACGAAATAGCACAGAAGCATGACTTGGTTCTGCTTGTAAATCCGGTTTTTTCATATTTCGGTAATCCCGGTTTGAGTGAACAGGCAGTTGAATTCGTTGACGAGTATTGCGACGGAAAACTTGATGTTTATCTCAATAAAGGTTTTATGAAATTAAGAAAAGATGGTGGAAATCATATTAACAATCCAAAATGTAAAGCTGTATCAAGAGTGATTGTTATTTCACCAACGAACGAAATTATTCTTCCTTGTTATCACTTTGGAAAAGAAACAATTCCGATAGACAGACCAATAAAAGAGATTCGTCAGTCAGAGAAAATTAATTATTTCAAAAAGATGGAAGGCAGATTTGATTTTTGTGAAGGCTGCACTGTTAATTGTTATTTCTAACCTTCATTTGCATTTCCAACTAATTATTATGCAATTACAAGTCTTACTTCAAAGTTTAAGTATAGCTACAATAAATTGATTAAACAAAAAATTAAAAAATTAAGTATCAGAAAAACTGAATTGTAATGAAAAATGTTAATTACCTATTGAGAAATAATATGTCACACTTCGATAAGCTCAGTGTGAGAGAAGATGTCATCCTGAGTTTATCTAAGGA
>JAIMAZ010000169.1 GCA_023511695.1 Ignavibacterium sp. | reverse complement strand
GGCTGCTCATCGAGAATAGCCTTAATGATGAGTTGGCTGGGCGTAAAACCCATTTGCGCAGCTAAACGCATTCCAGGAGCTAAAAGTCTTTCTCTCTTCTCGCGGAATTTACTGCTGAGCACCAACTCTCCTGGACGCAATACCGGGGGTCCAGGCCGATGAACATTCCCCCCTGGACGGTCTAAATTGCCCGTCAATGCTGCCAATATTACTAAAGCCCGCGCACATTGGACGCTATTTACGGTATGCTCCAGAGCGTTACCCCATTGGATACAGGCCGGCTTCGTTAAACCATAGAGGCGGGCGGCTTCCTTAATTTCTTCTTCGGGAATCCAGGTAATCTTAGAAATCTCAGCTAAGGAATAATTTTTTAAATTTTCCTTAAGCTCCTGGTAACCAATGGTCCATTTTTCCACAAATTCCCGGTCAACCAGATCTTCCTCGATTATTATTTTTAAGATTCCTAAGGCTAAAGCTAAATCTGTACCAGGTTTGACTCTCAGCCAGAGATCTGCTTGGGCAGCCAGGGGCGTCTTGCGCGGATCAATCACTATTAAGTTGGCTCCCTTGTCCTTAACCCTTCTTAATTGGGCGCCCATTATACCTTCTTCATTTGTCTGGTATAAATTGCTTCCCCATACCAGCACTAAATTTGGCGGATGACCAAAATCTGGTACAGGGAAAAATCCGCAAGTATATAAAGCCGCTGTCTCTCGGGGCATATGACAAATGGAACCTGGCGTGATCAGGTGGGGAATTTTCAAGACATTAGCTAAACGAATGAGCAGATAAAGCTCCAGCCCTTTGGGTGTCCCTTGAGCGAAAACTATGCTCCGCTCTTCGCCTTGGTCTATCTTTTCTTTAATTTTTTCCGCAATGGTACTCAGAGCTTCTGCCCAAGATATTCTTTGCCATCGCCCCTCTCCTCTAGCCCCTATTCTTCGCCAAGGATAGCTTAAGCGATCAGGGTGATATAGCTTTTCTATCTGCGCCTTCCCTTTGGCACAAATTGCTCCCCAGTTTAAAGGGCATTATGGGTCGCCCTCAATTTTGACTATCTTCCCTTCCTGGACATGGACGAGTAGTCCACATCCGCCATGATCCATCCGTGCGCAAAAGGTTTTTGCTATCACTTTAATTATTTTAGGCACCGCCCGAGATCGCCAAGGGCCCAAAAGTTTTTTAAATTATTTTTAATGGCAGCAAATATCATTTTAAAGGAAATTCAAATGAACGAATTGATTGAAGTTCTCAACTCAATTTCACCGCTTGGAAAAACAGAACAGGAAGCTCTAGCTAAGATCTGTGCAAAAAAAAGTTATAAGAAGAACACCGTGCTTCTTCAATTAGGTGAAGTATCAAGAAAACTTTATTTCATTATTAAAGGACTTGGAAGAGTTTACTACATTCGTGATGGAAATGATATTACAGATTATTTTGCAATGGATATGAGCTTTATGGGTGGGCTGCCAAGTTATTTTACCGGGGAACCATCTCATAAAGCAATGGAACTTCTTGAAGATTCAGAAGTGATTGAAATTTATAACTACGAGTTTGATAAGCTTTGCGATAAGTATCATCAGATAGAAAAATGCGGAAGAAAGCTTGCTATTATAGCGTTTGTGGAATGTCAGTCAGAAATTGAAAGTATAAGATTTCTCTCGGCTAAGGAAAGATATTTTGAGTTTGAAAGAAAATATCCCGGCATAATTAACCGCGCTCCTCTCAAACATATTGCCTCATATCTCGGAACCACACAAGTCAGCGTAAGCCGCATCAGAGCCGGAATACAGTAACTTTTTAACATATGTTAATTACTTCTCAGAAATAATTTATCATTTGTAAATAGTCCTTTCTTAATCTTGGAATAATTTTGTTCCAACAAAAAGAAAGGACTTTAAATGAAAATTCTTATTAACGGTGGTGGCATTGCCGGTTTAACTTGTGCAATAGCTTTACAAAAACTTGGTATCGAAACAGTAGTTTTTGAATCAACACCGGAAATAAAACCAGTTGGCGCCGGCCTTGTAATTCAAAGTAATGCAATAAGAGCACTTGAATACCTTGGTATAGAAGATAAAATTATCGATGCAGCTAACCCGATAAACCAGATTGCTATTATTGATGAGAAGGGAAATGTTATCAAGAAACAAAAACCCTCTTCAATCAATCGGGAGTTATTTGCGGGATTAGCGATTCACAGACATACTCTGCATCAAATCCTAAAAAGTTATCTCCCGGAAAATCTTTTATTCACCAGCAAAAAAGCCATCTCATTTTTGAATAAAGACGGAAAGGTGATTTTGCAATTTAAAGATGGTTCAAATGCTGAAGGCGATTTTCTAATCAGTGCCGATGGAATTAATTCAAATATCAGATTACAACTTCTTCCGGATTCAAGACAAAGATATGCCGGTTACATTTGCTGGCGAAGCGTAATAGACAATTCTGATCTGAAGATTTCTGAAGCAACAGAGACCTGGGGAAGCAAGGGGCGCTTTGGAATTGTCCCTATTAACGAAAATAAAATTTATTGGTATGCTACTATCAACTGCAACCAGTTTGATGTCAAAATAAATCATTACAATCTTAAAAATATAAAAGAGCATTTTTCTGATTATCACTCTACAGTACACGAGATATTAGAAAAATCTTCTAATGAAAAACTAATTAAAAATCCAATCTGCGATATCAAGCCATTAAATCAATTTGCATTTAATAATGTCCTGCTAATCGGCGATGCTGCACACGCAACAACTCCTAATCTTGGTCAAGGTGCCTGTCAGGCAATTGAGGATGTAATGGTTCTTCATCAGGAGATTGCTTCTGGAAAAGATGTTGAATCGGCTTTTAAATCCTTTGAGAAAAGAAGAACAGAAAAGGCAAAGTATATAATAAATACTTCAAGAAAGCTTGGTTCAATTGCTCAGATAGAAAATAAATTTCTGATCAGTTTAAGGAATATAGTCTTTAAACTAACGCCGGATTTTGTAACAGAACATCAATTCAAAAAAATATATAACTAAAACAAGGAGTCATACAATGAACAACACAACAAAATCAACAGCTTTAAAATCAATCACCAAATTTTCATTCTTTGCCGGACCAATTCTCTTATTTATCTCTTCGATGACTTTTACATTGGGAATAGGATTACTTCCAAATGGTCTGACAAGTTATGTAGAAGGAATATTCGGATCGTTTGCGTTAATCTTTTTTGTTCCCATTTATCTTGAACTTTCAAATCAGTTAAGCGCAACGCATAAAAAACTTGGACTCATTGCAGCTTTTACAGGTTTGTGCGGAGCAACAGTGGGAGTTAGTCACGAACTTTTCAGAGTTATTGAATGGACTTTAAGAAACTATGGTGCAACTGAAGAAGTGTGGATAAAATTCTATGCTAATCCCGGTTTAGAATATTTACTTGTCGCATTACTTGGTCCGTTATTTCCAATTACATCTATTATTCTTGGTGCTGGATTTCTAAAAGCTAAAACATTACCCGGTTGGATTTCTGTACTATTAATTCTTGCAGGAATAGGCTTTCCTCTTGCACAGGTTATTGAATGGGAAATTGGATTAAAAGTTACTTATCCACTTGCAACTTTTTTCTGGATGATTTCTTTAGTGTTTGTCGGATTAAAATATATTAGTAAAGAATAATAATAAACATAACTTCGCTGCGGTTACTTTATTTTTACTGTGACTGCAGCGAAAAACTAGAAAGATAAAATCTTATTGTACTCGATATCATAAACTTCAAGCCTGTACCATGTAAAATCTCCGTTATCCAATTTCCAGGTTGCTTCGCCTTTAACGGGGATTTTTATTCCGTTGTATACTTTGTATTCATTCAAAGTAATTACCCATTCTTTAAGAGGTGAATTTGCTTCGCTGCCCATATATCGCATTGCGCTGAACTTTACGAAGTCACCGTTCTCATTAAAAGTAAAAACTGCTGAACCGGTTGTTCCTTTGTAAGTCATTGTTGCTTTAGCAGAAAGCGAATCAATTTCTTCCCATTTTATATAAGGACTTACAACAGCAGTCGGAAACCAGATTGTTTCGCCCAGATATCTCTGCAAAGTTCCTTGGTTTATTTTTTCATTATCTGAATCATTAACAACATTAAACAAAGATAGAACTTTAATTAACATATTTCCTTTACCATCAGAGAATTTATCCCGCCCAGTAAAAAACACAAGGGGCATCATATCAACTTTAACTTTCCAGATGAATGCAGGGTTATCCACAGTAAAATATTGCTCGGCATTTGCTTCGTACCATTTTTCCTGTTCGGGTTTCATTTTCATTTGTCCTTTTTGCTTGAGCCGGACAGTGTGAATCATCTCTTTGCCAACCGCACCAGAATTCTTTAACCACTTTTGAACTATTGGCGGAAGACTGCAGATTTTTTCTTCTGTAAGAATTTCTTTTTTATCTGTAGAGTTTTGTGCAAGCATTTCGGCAATTTCATTTTTCACATCACGATTAAAATTCCAATCAGCAAAAGCAACAATTCCAACAAGAAGAATTATAATGTTTGGTATTGTTCCGAACTTAGCATCCTGCCAGAATAAGATTATTAGAACTTGTGATAAAATTACAGCAGCCAGAGCGGTTATCCACCACAAATCGTGGTTACTTATGAATTGAAATGCAGCTGCAAGGAAAAGTATTAGTGCAATTAACCAAAGTATTCCAATCGGCTTGGAAATATTTTGTGTAAGCTGGTTGATTTCCGCAAGCTGAACTGCTTTAAGAAAACCTAATAAGTGAATTAATGCGTGGATGATAACAAGAAAGAATAAAATCCATTTCATAAAAATTTCCAATAATATTCTTTGTAAAATTACTTAATTATGAAAAAAGTATTATTATTTTGCGTATAAAGAAACTTAATTTAGTAAAGTATGGATGACAAAGGAAAAACCGAAAATAGTTCTATTCAGAAGCACGGCGGATATAAAAAGCTTTTAACCTATCAGAAAGCAGAAATAATTTACGATGGAACTGTTTACTTCTGTAAGAAATTTCTGAAGAAACCAGATCGAACAATTGATCAAATGATCCAAGCAGCAAGGTCTGGTAAACAAAATATTGCGGAGGCAAGTATGGCTTCTGCAACATCCAAGGAAATGGAAATAAAACTTACAAATGTTGCAAGAGCAAGTTTAGAGGAATTGCTGCTTGATTACCAGGATTTCTTAAGAACAAGAGGCTTTAAAGAATGGTGAAAAGATCACAAATATGTTAACAGACTTAGAGAATTAAACCGAACTCCTAATGCTAACTATGACACCTTCAAAAAGGGTATAGAAAACCCCAATCCGGAAATTAGCGCTAATGTTTTAATTGGATTAATTAAAATTACCTCATACTTGTTAAGTCGTCAGATAAAAAGATTAGAGGAAGACTTTATTAAAGACGGTGGTTTAAGAGAGAAGATGACAAAGGCAAGAATTAATTACAGAAATAAGGGACAAAAGTGACTCGTGTGACGGTAAAAGTCCGAATTGTCATTATTGTCCCTAAAAAATAAATTTAAAGATTAACCATTTCTCTAACCCCGTCTTCAGGTGAAGCTGGTGTATAGTTAAATCTCTTAATAAACTTTCTACTGTTGAAGAAGTAATCCTGTTTGAATTGATAGCCAACATCCTGCAATTCTTTTAATATTGGGACGAAGATTCCCAAAGCACTGATCATCCATTCCGGCATTGTTTGAATTTTCTTTTGCTTGTTCATTGCTTTCATCATTAATTCAATCCACTGACGGTTAGTAAGTTTTTGATCAGTTGTTGGTAAATGCCAAACCTGATTGTATGCATCCGGAGTGTTGCCGAGAAGTGCGACTGCTTTGCCAATATCTTTACTATAAATGAAATTATGTATTACATCAAGCTTGCCAAGCCACTGAGGATTTTTGTTGTTGATGAGTTTCAAATAAACCGTTTGATAAAGCATACTGCCGATTACTCCTGGTCCATAAAAATCCGGTGCGCGTGCAATGATTGCCTCAACTTTGTTTTTCTCAACTGCATCCATTAGCATTTTTGCAACTTCTGCTCTTACTTTTCCTTTTTCTGAAATTGGGTTGATGGGCGTTTCTTCTGTCATTTCAGAAAGATACTTCGGATCATACATATAAACATTATCCACAAAAATTATTTTGGATTTGTGTTTACTGCAAGACTCAATCAAATTGCGCATAAACTTTGGCCACAACTCGCGCCAGACTTTTATGCTGTATGGAAATGCAATTGTTACATAAACAATTTCAGAACCTTCCACTGCTTTATCAAGCTGAGCCGGATCTGTCAAATCAGCTTTCATCAGTTGATCTGTTTCATTTACTTTTTTTGGATTGCGGCTTACTACGCGAATATCTTTTGTATAGTTTGACAACGCTCTTGTTATCTCTGTTCCTGCACCGCCGCCGGCACCAAGTATTGTTTGCATAGATTTTATCTCGCTTTGATTAATGAATAATTGACAACTCGCTATACTACTGTCATAAATAAAAAATAAGAGGGTTTATAATTTTTTAACTATCTCATCAAGATCAATTTTCTTGTTGCAGTGAAGATCCCGATAAAAAGTTTATAGAAATAAACTCCGCTTGATAATCCAGTTGCATTGAATTCAATTTCATATTTACCTGCTTCTTTGTATTCATCCAT
>JAIMAZ010000168.1 GCA_023511695.1 Ignavibacterium sp. | reverse complement strand
TCCTTGTCGGAAGAAAAGTTTAATCAAATGATTGGACAGCACTTTAAAGATATATTTGAATTTTTCGATATTGTTGTTCCGGACTTTGAGTATTTCATTAATGTTTATAAATCGAACTACTTTAATTTTATGGATGACTCAGAACTTTATGAAAGTACGGAAGAAACACTGAAAAAATTAAAGTCGCTTGAAATGAAAATCTCACTGCTCACCACCAAAGCACAGGATCAGGCAGAAAAAATAATTTCGCATTTTAATCTTGAAAACTATTTCGATATTATAATGGGAAGAAGAGATGGCATTCAGCATAAGCCATCTCCTGAACCTTTAATAATGATTTGTAATGAGTTAAATATTTTAACTAATGAAACTCTTATGGTTGGAGATACTGAACTTGATATTTTGTGTGGTAAGAATGCCGGCGCAAGAACCTGTGCGGCAAAATTCGGTTATCGTGATGTTGAAAAATTAAAATCATTCGAGCCTGATTTTCTAATCAATTCACTCATTGAATTAATTTCAATAGTCAATCATAAATAATTTTACCGCAATAAAAGTTCGGCCTGAAAAATTCTATATTCCCATCCAACGGAGAGTTGTTAAGTGCAGTGGGTATTAGGATTCAAGTATAGGGTATAGGGTATAAGGTATATGTAAATGTTGAATTAATTTTTTTATAGAAATTAGGGTTGTAAGAAAAAATAAAGGCGAGCTTTTGGGCTCGCCTTCTTAATCTAAGAACTTTAATCTACTACTTGATCAATACCATCTTCTTTGTCTGATGGAATGATTTACTTCCATCAACAGAAGTTGCTGTGATGCTGTAGAGATAAATTCCTGAAGCAGCTCCTTTAACATTGCTCATATCGAACTGAACTTCGTGTTCTCCCATTGTATATAGTCCATTAACAAGTTCTTTTACTACTTCACCATTGATGTTGTAAACTGTTAGTTTAACATTACTATCGAATGGCAGAGTAAACTTAATTCTTGTTGATGGATTGAATGGGTTCGGATAATTCTGCGATAATGAGTAGCTATCAATTACATCGCCGAGGTTTACTTTAAGTTCTCTTGTGTATGTTGCTTTACCGCTGTAATCAACCTGGCGCAGTCTGTATGATATGGCGCCTGATAATCCTAACTGTTTTGGATTATCTGTAAATGAATATCTTGATATTTCAGTTGTTGTTCCATTTCCTTTAACGAAACCAATTTCTGTCCAATCATTTCCTGCTTTTCTTTCAACAGCAAAACCCTGGTTGTTTGTTTCCGAAGCGGTTTCCCAGCTGAGAACAACTTTGCCATTCTTTATTTCAGAAGTGAAAGAAGTCAGCTCAACAGGAATAACCTGACCTAAAGCAACTTTGGTTTTTAACAAAACATCAAAAGCAAATTTTGAATTGTGCATTCCTTTACTGCCATCATAAGCAATAAGCTGATAGTTCCAATAAGCTTTTTTGATTGTCAAATCGTTCAATGCACCAATTTGCTGCCAGCTAATTGAATCAATTCCTGTTGGTGGTAGTAAAATTCTGATTACCTGCAGTAATCCTTCTAATTCATTAGGAATACTTTCAACTGCACCATCACCGTCATAATCTGTCAAAGCCATAAAGTCATTCCAGCTGTTTATAGTACCGTGACAAGGTGTACAAGCAGCAGTGTGTTCATAGCCAGTATCCGGATTGTAAAGTTTAAATGAATGTTGTCCGACCTTATCTCTATTAACATTACCCGTATCAACTGTAGCGACCATGTGACAAGTTACACAAGCATCTGCAACTGCAAATTTATGAGAGCCACTAAGGTATGGTGTAGTAAATTGTGCGGCATTTTGTCCTAAGAAATTGTCTGTCTGTACAGAATGGTGAGGACCCCAATGAACCGATGTAACATTGGTTTGAGTATAAGAAACATTATCTCTTCTTGCCTTGTGGCAATTCATGCAGAGATTTCCTTTTCCACCCATTCCAGTATAGCTGTATCCGTTTCCTAAAGTATCAGAGCCTGCAGGGGTGTTTCTTAATGCATATTCATTTCCGTTTCCGTGTGGATCGTGACAAGTTGCGCAACCGATCATTGTGTGTTTAGCAGATGTCCAGCCAGTAGTATTTGTGGTTTGTCCTTTTGTAAAATTAACAAATCCTCTTCCATCGTGGCAGCGAATACAGTTTTGTAAATTGTTGTTTTGAGAAGAAGAGCCCTGTGCAAATGAGCTTGACCATAATGCCTCGCTATGTAATGAGTTTTCCCACTGAGCATATCTGTTATATCTCCAGGGTTCATCATGGCATTGACCACAGTTACCTGAATTAGCTAATAACATGTCGCTTTGTGTAATATTACCTTTTATTGTGTTTCCACTCAATGTGCCTGGGTGTGAGCCTGCTGCTCCATGACAGCTTTCACAGCCAATAGTTGCAAACTTAACTAATCCAGGAAAACCTGTCTTTAGTGAATCCCACTTTGTTGGATGTGGTGGTCCGTACCAAATCCATCCAAGTGACGCAGCTACATCATCGAATCCGTTATTGTTTGCAACATTGTTATGGTCATATCCGGTTGTGTGACATTTCATGCAAGCTGTTGAGTAATAAACCGGTCCGGTTGTAATCATAGTTTTGAACATCTGAGCGTGTGGAGAATTTTTCCAATTGTCATAAATTGGGGTGAACCATGATGCGCTACTGTGACAGCTTGTACAGCTTGGGAATTGTCCGGTAACTCCATCAAAATTACCCACGCCCATATAGTTAGAAGAATAGATAGTTATAGTAGTATCATGAGTCCCGCTTGCGGTTACAATGTTAAGTGCAACAACGTAAGCCCCATTTACATCTGGTTTAAGCATTGTCCAGAATGGTTGACCGGGAACTGCCTCGAGAGTAGCTGTTGAACCGCTTGGTTTAGTCGGCAGGGTGAATGTTGCTGATGTTATCGGATCTGCATTACCTATATTTATTGCTGATAAATAAACATAGGTCTCTTTAGCGATAACATTTAAACCATTAGAAACAGAATTGGTAACGCCTGCTAAGCCAAGTGTTTCGAGGCGATGTGGTGTAACGGGTTCAACAATGATCTTTCCTCTTGGTTGAGGAAGTATTGTGCCGCTTAAAAAGAACAAACAAAAAAGAGCTAGTATAACTTTTTTCATAAGATACCCCTTATGTATGTGTTGAATTACTCAGCGGAATAGCAATCTTAATTCCAATTAATTATTGTTGTCTGTATATAAAAAAGTGAGGAAATTACATTAAATACTAAGAGTGTCTGCTATTTCTAAAACCAAAATTCTTAATCTTGAAAAACAAATACCAAACTTCATTTCATTATTGAGATTACTTAAACATTGTTTAGTGATGATATTTATTCACGCTTGATATTTAGCAATCAATGTTTATGCGCTTCAATCGCTTGCTTGTTCAGATCATAATTGATTAGTTTTAGGTAAATAAATTTTTCAGGAGGAAGTGCTATGTCATTCAAAATACAAAAAGTGGAATACTTTTATACTTCGGTTGTTGATCAACCTGGCGAAGCATACAAATTTCTTTCAACACTTGCTAAAGCGGGAATTAATTTGTTAGCTTTTACAGCTATTCCGGTTGGACCAATGAGAACTCAGCTTTCAATATTTCCGGAAGATCCTTCTAAGTTTATTGTGCAGGCAAAAACTGCCGGAATAAATATAGATGGTCCTTATTCTGCCATATTAGTTCAGGGCGATGATCAGCTTGGTGCCTTTGCAGAAGTTCATCATAAATTATATGAAGCGAATGTGAATGTGTATGCTTGTACAGGTGTTACTGATGGTAAAGGAACTTTTGGTTATTTGTTATACATTAGACCAGAACAATTTGATGCTGCAATAAAAGCATTGAATTTATAAGAGCACTTATCGTTTCTAAAATAAATATTACTTCAAAACAGATTTAGCCCTTACGGATAAATCCTATTGACCTTATTTTCTAACTTCAACTTTTTCCATTGTCATCATTGCGCTGCAATTGGATTCATCAAGTATTTTGTGCAAATCAGTTATAAAGTCTTCGATCTTATCCAGCTTGTCAACAATCTCTACAATCATCGGAAGGTCTTCTGAAAGTCTTAATATCTTAGCTGTGTGAATTATACTTTTCTTCCCGAATCCCATAACACCCTTTGTAACAGTTGCACCGGCAAGACCTTTTTCTCTTGCAAGAAGGACAATTTTTTCATAAGCAGGCATTCCTTTAATCTTGTCACTTTCACCGATAAAAATTCTTAAAAGTTTTGCTTCGCCAGTTTGAAACATATTATCACCTATATTTTTGATAGAAGATATGCCAGATAAATTGCAATTAATGATATAACAACATTCAAAACTATATTTACAGATGCATATAAAAATTCTGATTCCTGTAAAAGAGCAAGCGTCTCATAAGAAAAAGTTGAGAAAGTTGTAAAGCCGCCACAAATACCAACGGTTAAAAACAATCTCATCTCTGCAGAAATGATCTCCCTCTCTCCAAGAAAGAATATGATAAATCCGAGAAGAAAGCTTCCTACTACATTTACAGATAAAGTTCCTAAAGGAAAAATTATTTTAGCATTTCTCTGAACTAAATCAGCAACAACATATCGAAGCAAACCCCCTAAAGCTGCTCCTGCCATAACATAAAAGTAATTGAGTATCATTAGTTTTATCTTTAGTTTTTTCTGAAACAAAAATAATTATTTCGGAATTATTAAAGGAATAAAAATGATTAAACATATTGTTATGTGGAAACTAAATGATTCTGCTTACGGAAAATCAAAATCAGAAAATGCAATAGAGTTAAAAGAAAAGCTTCTTGCTATGAATGATAAAGTAAACGGACTAATTCATATTGAAGTTGGTTTTGATTTCAGCAACGAAAAAGATTCCTGCGATGTGGTTTTGTACTCCGAATTTGAAAATCTTGAGGCTCTAAAAGAATATCAGCTTCATCCAGATCACGAAGCTATTAAGAATTGGTTAACTGAAGTTCGCTATGAAAGAAGAGTAGTTGATTATGAAGCTTAGTTGTTAGCTGTTAATTGTATTTGGATACTGTGCGTTCTATTGAATAAAATGTAGAAGTAATATGGAAATATTTTTTTGAATCTTGAATACATTCTAACATTGAATGATTATAATGATAAAGCAATAGTGTTTACTATCGGAATTTTATAAATGATTTCCTTAGACTGAATCGGTTGCCTCTTCATTTATTTTAATTTCATTTCCAAAAAGATTTATTACTTTCTTGCTGAATTCAATCAGCTCAAGCAATACATCTTCTGGTTTAACCTGTTTATTTTCCTTAACAAGTTTCATCTGTTCTTTTTGTTGAACAAACTTAAATTCATTTTTGTATTCATCAAGAATAAATCTCATCAACTCAAGAAATCTTACCTTATAATAATCTTCTTTATCTCCTTTGGGCAGTATTACAGAAATATTTTTTCTTTGAATCACAATTCTTTCAAACTGAGCAAACGAGGCATAAAATCTAAGAGTTGCAGTTAACAACAACCGATTTACTAGTTCCGGAAATGATCCGAAGCGATCTATCATTTCTTCTTTCAACTCTTCAATTTCCTGAAGCGATTCAACGGAATAAAGTGCTGTATAAAAAGTTAATCTGTCTGATTGCTCTGGCATATACTCTTCAGGAATTCCAATTTCAAAGTAGGTATCAATTGTTGGTTCGGTTCTTTCTTTTGGCTTTGGAAGAGATTCAAATACTTCTTTGAATTCTTCATATTTAAGTTCTTCAACTGCTTCATTGATTAATTTTATGTAAAGATCAAAACCTATTTCGTCAATAAATCCTGTTTGTTCTTTTCCAAGTAAATTTCCAGCGCCACGAATTTCAAGATCACGCATTGATAGATTAAAACCAGAACCAATTTCAGTAAATTCTTCAATTGCCTGAAGTCTTCTCAAAGCTTTTTTTGTTATGCCGGATAAAGAAGGAACGATGAAGTAAGCATAAGCTTGTCTATCACTTCTTCCAACTCTTCCGCGCAGCTGATGAAGTTCTGCCAATCCAAATCTATCAGCTCGATTAACAATGATAGTGTTTACATTCGGAATATCTATTCCGGATTCTATAATTTTTGTTGAAAGGAGAACATCATATTTTTTATTGAGAAAGTCGTGAATAACCTCCTCAAGCTTTGATGGTGTAAGCTGTCCGTGTGCAATTCCGATTTTAATTTCCGGTATGTGCCTTTGAAGATATTCCGCAAGTTTACCAATTGATTGCACTCTGTCGTGAACAAAATAAACCTGACCATTTCTGCTTACTTCGCGAAGAGTCCATTCTCTGATTTTCTGAATATTAAAAACCGAAACATTAGTATAAATTGGTTGTCTGTTTGGTGGTGGGGTTGCTATAATCGATAAATCTCTTGCGCCAAGAAGTGAAAGGTTTAATGTTCTTGGAATTGGAGTAGCTGTAAGCGTAAGCGTATCAATATTTACTCTTATCTCGCGGAGTTTTTCTTTTGCAGCTACCCCAAAACGATGCTCCTCATCAATAATAAGCAATCCAAGATCCTTAAACTTTACATCCTTCGAGAGCAGGCGATGTGTTCCGATAATTATATCAATCTTTCCTTCTTCTAATAGCTTAAGAATTTCTTTTTGCTTCAACTTGGGTTGAAACCTCGAAAGCACGGCAATTCTTACAGGAAACTGCGATAGACGATC
>JAIMAZ010000167.1 GCA_023511695.1 Ignavibacterium sp. | reverse complement strand
GAATTCGCAAAGTCCTGATTGAAAAAATTTCTAACTAATTGATTACGACTTTACTATTTTTGATTTGAAAAATTGAGAAGTATATGAAAGACGAAAGAAAAACAGAAATAAAAGTTGGATTAACAGTTCTAGCCGCAATTTTAATCTTCCTTTGGATTTTCGGTTGGGCAAAAAATATTTCAATTCGCTCAACTGAAAATTTTTTAAAGGTTAGTTTTAAAAATGTTGCCGGACTAGAAATCGGCGATCCGGTTACTGTTAACGGTTTCAGAAAAGGTTATGTAAATGATATGAAGGTTTTGCCTAATGAAGTAATTGTAGAGATTGCCGTTGATAACGACGTTACTCTGAAAGACGATGCTAAGTTTTCTATATCAATGCTTGATTTGATGGGAGGAAAAAAAGTTGAAATTTATCCTGGCGAATCTTCCGCTGCATTGAATCTTAATGAAATTCATCACGGAATATTTTTATCTGATATTCCTGCTGTTATGTCATTGCTTGGTTCAGTTCAGGATGATCTAGTTACAGTTCTTAAGGATGTGAAGATTACTCTTTCATCAATGAATAATTATCTTACTGATGAATCTCTTTCTGCTGATGTTAAACAATCTCTAAAAAATCTGAACTCACTCACAACAGAACTGAATGAATTGATTAGACAGAATAAAGATAATCTTAAACTTTTAACTGAAAATGCAGTTCAGTTGACCGAAAAAACCAATAATCTTGTAACGAATAATGAGCAGAACTTAACAGACTTACTTAGAAACTTAAATGAGGTTGTTACTAAAAGCGATAAACTTCTCAATAATGTTAATCAGCTGACGAATGAAACCTTGAAGAGACAAAATAACCTCGGAAAATTATTATATGATGAAGAAATGATGCTTGACATTAAAGCAACATTAAAACAAGTTAATGAACTTACCACGATTCTAATAGAACAGCTTAAAGGCAAAGGTATTAATGTTGACGCAAACATTTTCTAAACTTTTTCTTTTCATACTAATACTTTTCAACTCAAATTTATTTGCCGAAGCACCAGATCCGGTTCGTGGAAAAAACGGAATGGTTGTATCTGCATCGAAACTTGCTTCAGAAGTTGGAATTGAAATTCTGAAAAAAGGTGGAAATGCTATAGATGCTGCGGTAGCTGTAGGATTTGCATTGGCAGTAACTTATCCATCAGCAGGAAATATTGGCGGCGGCGGATTTATGGTGATAAGATTGAATGATGGAACAACTACTACAATTGATTACAGAGAAAAAGCACCATTCAATGCTCACGAAAAAATGTATCAGGATTCTGCTGGAAATTTTTTACCGCAATTAAGTCAGGAAGGGACCACTTCAGCAGGAGTGCCAGGAAGTGTTGCAGGATTAATCTATGCTTTAGAAAAATACGGAACGATGAAATTGAAAGATGTAATTGAACCTGCAATCAAACTTGCTGAAAAAGGATTTATTCTTGATTATCGTCTTGCTCAATCAATCAACTACAACTATCAGGATTTTTTAAAATATCCTTCGTCAAAAAAAATATTTACTAAAGATGGTCAACCTTTTGTTGAAGGAGATTTATTTGTTCAGAAGGACTTAGCTAAAACTCTGAAACTAATTGCTGAAAATGGAAGAGATGGCTTTTACAAAGGAGACGTTGCTGATAAAATAATTTCTCAGGTTCAATCTTTAGGTGGAATAATCACGCATCAAGATCTGGGAAATTATTTTCCTGTTGAAAGAAAACCCCTAATTTCTTCTTACAAAAGATTTGAAGTAATAACAATGGGACCGCCGAGCGCTGGTGGTGTGACTTTAATTCAGACATTAAATATTCTGGAGAATGTATCTTTCAGCAGATTAGATTGGGGAAGCAGTAATTACATTCACACAATAACAGAGGCATTAAAATTTTCTTTTGCAGATAGGGCAAAACATTTAGGCGATCCCGATTTTTATGATGTACCTATCGATAAACTTACCTCAAAAAAATATGCAAAAGAATTGTTCAACAGAATTTCAGAAAGGGCAATTCCATCAGACCAAATTGCACCAACAGATTTTTCATCAACTTTTGAAAGTCCGGAAACAACCCATTATTCCGTAATTGATAAATTCGGAAATGCTGTAAGTACAACTACGACGATTAATTCTTCCTACGGTTCAAAGATAGTGGTTGAAGGTGCTGGCTTTCTATTAAATAATGAAATGGATGATTTCAGTTCAAAACCAGGTGAACCAAATCAATTTGGTTTGGTTGGAAGCGAAGCAAACAAAATTGAACCCGGTAAAAGAATGCTCAGTTCTATGACTCCAACTATAATCACAAAAGAAAATAAACCAGTGTTAATAGTTGGTTCTCCGGGTGGTTCAACAATTCCAACTGCTGTATTGCAGGTTATTCTCAATTACATAGATTTTGGAATGGATATTCAGGAAGCAGTTAATGCACCAAGATTTCATCATCAATGGATTCCTGATCAAATCGATTATGAAGCTTTAGGTTTAACCAGAGATGTAATGGATAATCTTCAAACAAAGGGACAAATAATCGGAACAGAAAGAACTCTTGGCAGAGTCGAAGCTATTGCAATTGAAAATAATATTTATTTAGGTGCAACCGATCCAAGAGGTTTCGGAGCAGCAGTAGGATATTAAAAAATGGTAATTGGTATAGGTATAGACATAATTGAAATCGAGAGAATCAAACAAAGCATTGATCGTTTTGGGGAACATTTTATAAACAAAATATTCACTGAAAATGAGATAAAATATTGTTCATCAAAATTCAATAAATATCAGCATTTCGCTGCGAGATTTGCCGCTAAGGAAGCTGTATATAAAGCCCTCGCATCAAGCTGGCAGCCAATTGCATCGTGGAAAAGTATGGAAATAGTCAACGAGCAAAGCGGCATTCCCAAACTTGTTACATTCGGAAAACTGAAAGAATTCCTATCTGATGATAAAGAAATAAAAATTTCAATAAGTCACTCTGATAATTATGTTTCCTGCGTTGCAATAGTTTACAAAAAATCGTGATTAAACATTTCATTGGAAAACTACTACAATCTTATTAGTTTTGTTCAGCAAAATCGGAAAGAACTATGGAACCTAAATGGTACACTTATTTTAACTATGGCTCAATTACTTTTGTAGCTGTGCTACTTGTTTTGATATTAACTAACTCAGTTCCAAAAGAATATTATATACCATTACTCGTTGTTGCAATAATTATTTTCATTCTAAGAATAATTTTCAGAGTAATCATAATTAAAAAAATCAGGGAAAGGGAGTAAGTCTTCGAACGCTCGGTTCCAACAAACGGCAAACTCAACTCAAAGGTTCTTGTATTAAATCAGAGTTACGAACCGCTAACAATCTGCAATATCAAAAAAGCTATTATGCTTATTTATCTGGGTAAAGCAGAACCCGTTATTGTTGACGATAAGAAAGCTCTCCATTCAGTAAGCAAAACTTATCCGTGGCCAAGTATTATTCGCATCAGCAGATTCATTAAAGTTCCTTACAAAAAAGTTATTCTCACCAGAAAAAATATTTTAAGAAGAGATGGCTATAAATGTGCATATTGCGGACGATCTGATATTCCGCTGACAGTTGATCATATTATTCCTAAAGCTCGTGGTGGTGATGATTCATGGGAAAATCTTATTTGCGCATGCACGCGCTGCAATAATGTAAAGGGTGACAGAACTCCGGAAGAAGCTAATATGAAAATGTTGTTCAAACCATTTAAGCCAAGTCATATTATGTTTATTAAGAATGTTATTGGCAGATTAGATGAGCGATGGAAACCCTATCTTTATCTGTCATAAAGCATAATTATTAAGCTCATTATTATTATTTTCCAGCCATAAAAAAAACTTTTCTTTATATGACAGTTAAAAGAATATTAAGCGGAATGCGGCCAACCGGTAAACTTCATATTGGTCACTATGTTGGCGCACTTGAAAATTGGGTAAAACTTCAAACAGAATTTGAAAGTTATTATCTGATTGCAGATTATCATGTTCTCACAACGAATCTCGATACTTCTGAAATTTATGACAATTCAATTCAGATGCTGATTGATTGGCTTGCAGCAGGACTTGATCCGGTTAAATGCCCGATGTTTCGTCAATCACAAATCAAGCAGCATACTGAGCTTCATTTAATTTTCAGTATGTTGATTACTGTAAACAGACTTGAGAGAAATCCAACTTTAAAAGATCAGATAAGAGATTTAAATATCGAAAATGTAATTTACGGACATCTTGGTTATCCGGTTCTTCAAACTGCTGATATTTTATTGTACAAAGGAAATGCAGTTCCTGTTGGTGAAGATCAGGTTCCGCATATTGAAATCTCAAGAGAAATTGCAAGAAGATTTAATAATCAATATGGCGAAGTTTTCCCTGAACCAGAGCCATTGTTAACAAATTTTGCACGACTTCAGGGTCTTGATGGAAATGCTAAAATGAGTAAATCTCTCGGTAACACAATTTTACTTTCTGATGATCCTGATACAATTAAATACAAATTAAAAAAAGCAGTAACTGATCCAAACAAAATAAGAAAAGGTGATCCGGGAAATCCTGATATTTGTCTTGTATTCTCTTATCACAAAAAATTTAATCCCGAAGAAGTTCCGGAGATAGATGTAAACTGTAGAAGCGGCGCTTTAGGTTGTGTTGATTGTAAAATGAATTGTGCATCTAAGATAGCATCTTTTTTTGAACCTGTTCGTGAAAAAAGAAGTTATTATGAAAACCAAATGAATGAAGTACTTGATATCCTGCACGACGGTGAAAAGCGAGCTAGAACTGTTGCTGAAAAAACAATGGATGAAGTTCACGAAAAAATGAAATTAGGATAATGTATAAGATCAGATTAGAACATTTCGAAGGTCCGCTCGACTTGCTTCTCTTTTTTATTAAAAGAGATGAGCTGAATATCTATGATATTCCCATTTCAAAGATTACCAAAGAATTTCTTGAATATGTGAATTACATCCGGATGCTTGATCTTGAAACTGCTGGTGAATTTATTTTGATGGCTTCAACTTTAATGCACATAAAAGTAAGAATGCTTTTGCCAAGGGAAGTTGATGAAAAGGGAGAAGAGATTGATCCTCGTGCAGATTTAGTGAAAGCTCTGCTTGAATATAAACGATATAAAGAAGTTTCAGAAGACTTATCTTTTCTTGAATCAAACCAGCGAAAGATCAGTTTCAGAGGAAACTTTTCAGCTGATCCGATTGAAACCCCAAACGAATATGGTATACTCTTAAAGAATATTACAGTTTATGATATTGCCCGAGCTTTCAAAAAAGTTATTGAAGGAATAAAACCAGAGCCGGTTCATCAGATAAGAAAAATTAATATCACTATTGAAGAACAAATTAATTTTATTATGAGCAAGATTGAAGAATATACAAATCTGCATTTCCTTACTCTTGTTCATGGGATGAAAGAAAAAATCAGAGTTGTAATTACCTTCATTGCAATTCTTGAATTGGTTAAAATGCAAAGAATTGGTATAAAAGAATCAACTAACTTTAATGATTTTGTAATTTATAAGATAGACAATGGAAAACATTTATAAGAACATTATAGAAGCTTTGATCTTCTCATCAGATGAACCTTTAACAAACGCTGAAATTATAAAAGCAATTAAAGGTATTGACGGTGAAGACTCAGAAATATCTTCTGCTGATATTAACTCAGCAGTTGATTCATTGAATCAGGAATACGAAACTTCCGGTCGTGCAGTTAAGATAGTGAAAATTGCTGGTGGTTATTTATTTGCTACAAGGGAAGAATACGCTAAATATATCGGTTATCTCTCATCAGAAAAGAGTAAGCGGAGATTAAGTCAGGCTGCACTTGAAACTCTTGCTATAATTGCATACAAACAGCCAATTACAAAGCCGGAACTCGAATCAATTCGTGGAGTAAACTCCGATTATATTTTAGCTACATTACTTGATAAAAAGTTAATTACCATTTCCGGTCGTGCAGAAACAATCGGAAGACCTTTACTCTACACAACCACAGACGAATTCCTCAAATACTTTGGATTGAATAGTCTGAGTGATTTACCCAAACCAAGAGAGATCGAAGAAATTATGCAGGATGAAGATTTTATCGAGCAGAAGAATAAAATAATGATGAATGAAGTTGAAGAATCGCTTGAAAAAGAAATGGAGAACGAAGAGAACTCTGATGAGACTGAATAAATTTATTTCTGAAAGTGGAATCACATCACGACGAAAAGCTGAAGAATTTATTCTGCAAGGCAGAGTAACTGTTAATAACATAACGGTTACTATGTTAGCTTTTGATGTTAATCCCGAAACTGATATTGTTGCTTTAGATGGTGAAAGAATAAAACCAAAAAAGAAATACTATTTCCTGTTAAATAAACCTTCAGGATATATTTCCACCACTGACGATGAACGAAAAAGAAAAACTGTAATTGATTTAATTCTTTTTCGTGAAAAACTTTTTCCGGTGGGAAGACTTGATGCAGATACAACAGGAGTTCTTCTGCTTACGAATGATGGTGACTTTGCAAATCAATTGCTTCATCCACGAAATAAAATTATCAGAGTTTATGAAGCAAAGCTCGATAAAGAACTTGATGAAAGAGATCTTGAACGACTTACAAAAGGAATTCTTTTAGATAAAAGAAAAAGCCGGTTTGAAAAAATTTATTTCGATAAACCAAAAGACCGCACTAAAGTTACGGTTGAGTGTGT
>JAIMAZ010000166.1 GCA_023511695.1 Ignavibacterium sp. | reverse complement strand
GAAGAATAAGATTCGCTTAACAAAATCTTTAACTCAGTCAAAAACGAAATTGCTTCAAAGTATAACTTTAATATTGATGTACTTCAATTTCAATTCGATGTCAGAAATGATTTGAAGAAATTGAGTAATGATGATCTGATTGTATGTTACTATTTCAACAATGAAGATAGTTATGCCTTCATAATAAATCAGGATGAACTAAAAACAATCAAACTCAAAAAAAGCAAAAGTGAAATTTTAGAAATTGTCAGGCAAATCAGTCCGGTTTATGATACCCAAAACAGTTTAACTGAAACATATTACAATCAGGATTTATTTTCTTTCAATTCACAAGCAGCTAATAATCTCTATAAGGAAATATTTGAACCATTACGAAAAGAAATTGCCGGTTACAAGAAATTAATATTTTCACTTCCGGTAGAATTATCAGTAATTCCTTTAGAATTTCTTGTAAGTGAATTTAATCCTGATGACAGTCCGTTTTATTATGACAATAAAAAATTCTTAGTTGAACAATTTTCAATTTCTTATACTCCATCACTTTCTGTTTACTTGCTTCAGAAAGGAAGGCCGTTTTATCAATCAGATAAAGTACTTTTAGTTGGAGATCCGAAAATAAGTAACGAAGATTTTGCACAAAGTTATCGAGGCAGCTTGGTAGAAGATCAATCTTTCAACTCCAGAAGTATCAAACTTTTCCCTTTGAAATATTCTAAAGATGAAATAAAACAGATAGAATCATTGTTTTCTGATGCATCTGTTTTACTCTCAGATAATGCAACAGAAGAAAAGTTTATTGAAAATGCAAATGATAAATCGGTAATACATTTATCAACCCACTCATTTATTCATAACGATCAACCGTTTATTTTATTTTCAAAAGATGATCAGGCAAAATCAGATGGATTCCTTGAAGCCGGAGAAATTATAAAATTAAAACTCAATTCAGAGTTAGTTGTATTAAGTTCCTGCAAAAGCGGACTTGGAACAATTGATCCAACCGAAGGAATTATCGGGATGCAAAAATCATTTTTTGAAGCCGGCTCAAAAAGTGTAATCGTTTCTCTATGGGATGTTAACGATAAATACACTTCAATATTTATGAAAAGTTTTTATAAATTTTTAAGTGAGGGAAATGATAAAGCAGAGGCGTTACGAAAAGCAAAACTATTTTTTAAAGAGAATTATTCTTCCAATCCTTATTATTGGGCAGCATTTGTATTATCAGGTGATAACTCGCACTTGAATTTTTCACATTCGGTTTCATTCTCCCTAAAATATCTGCTCATAATTTTCCTGATTACACTTATTGTTCTTACTTCATATAAACTTTACTTGGTTAAGTACAAATAATCTTACCAGAAAAGAATTTAAAGAAATTATCAGATGCCTTTAATAAATACCGAGCAAATCTCTGAAGTTATCATAAATTCTATCGTTCTTTGGTAAAGCTCCGTCAATCATACAAATTTCACCTGCAAAATCATTTGCAAGTTTGTTAATGCGGTTAAGCTCAAGACCTTGCAAATAGCCAAGACATAACATTGCGGCAAAAGCATCGCCTGCGCCGGTTGTATCTTTAACTTTCACATCAATTGAGGTGTAATCATAACGCTTCCCGTTTTCAAATATCGTTGAACCATCTTTGCCTCTGGTTACAGCAATCATACTGATATTAAATTGTTCCATTAACTCGTAAGCTACTTTTTCTGTATTATAATCAATCTGAGTGATTAAATCATTTAGCAAATTCATTTCTTTGTAATTCACTTTCAGAAAATCAGCAGTATTGAGTGAAGCGGATATTATCTCTTCATCATAAAAATCATTACGCAGATTTAAGTCGCAGAAATATTTTATATCAGGATTATTGAACAGAGATTGAATACTGTTGCGTGAAGTTTCTGAGCGTTGTGAAAGCGTTCCGAAATAAAGACAATTGGTTTCATTCGAAACAAGATATTTGATATCATTATTCAATTCTATAAAATCGAACGCACGGTCGCTGTCAATCTCAAATTCCGGATTACCTTGTTCATCAAGAATTACATTTGCAACACCGGTTGGATGGATGCGATCAATCTGAATATAATCTGTATTCAATCCGGCAAACTTTATCTCGTCAATGGCTTTAGTGCCAAGAACATCCTTGCCGACGCGGCTAATAATATTTCCTTCACCAATAAGTTTATGGATGTGAAAAATAAAATTTAATGGCGCGCCACCGAGTTTTTTGTGTGTTGGGAAAAGATCGAACAGGACCTCGCCAATAGAAGTTATTTTCATACAAATGGAATTTTTAGTTAACTCAATTTGTTTACAAATTACAATAACAATATGGAGATTAAATGAAAATTTATCAACTTAAATCATCGCAAATTTTACCAATTTCTTTATCAACTGCGTGGAAATTTTTCTCTGATCCAAAAAATCTATCGAAAATTACTCCCAAATGGTTGAATTTTGAAATCACTTCAAATTTACCTCACAGAATGTATGCCGGTTTAATTATAACATACAAAGTAAGACCAATGTTTAATATACCACAAACCTGGGTTACAGAAATTACTCACGTTAATGAACCAAATTATTTCGTTGATGAGCAGAGATTTGGCCCCTACAAAATGTGGCATCACGAACATATTTTTATGGAAATCCCTGGCGTTGGAGTAGAAATGAAAGATATAGTCACTTATGTTTTACCTTTTGGTTTTCTCGGTAGAATTGCGAATACTTTGTTTGTAAGAAAAAAAGTTCTTGAAATATTTGAATACAGAAAAGAAGTTCTGTTAAAAATGTTTGGTCCTTCTGTTAATGAGGAAGGAAAGCTTGAGTATTTTACTTTGGAAAAACACTGAGTCAATGAAAAAGAATCGTTGTTTTCAGATATGAGTTTCTGAAGACAACGATTCAAATAAACTTAGTTCTCTTCCTGATTCGATTGCTGCATTTCAAGAAAAGGATTTAAATCTGTATTCCACATTTCAACACGAATTTTAAGATTACCATCTTTCTGCTTTTGCCATATAGTGATATATTTTCCTTCATCACTCCAATCAGGAACTCCAGGACCGACCATATTCATTTTATAATTTCCAATCTCAATTATAAAATTATCTATTGGAATCAAATCAGTAGTTTTCATTTCAAATGAAGTAGTTCTCCACTCGGAATTTTCAATTTGCTCGCTTAAAGCTCTTAAAGTTTCAATTCCTCTTATCATCGGCTGATAACTTGGGAGAGATACTACATCATCTGTGTATAATGACATCATAGTTTTAGTATCGTTATTGATCATTGCATCGGAATATAGCTTATTTAGTTTTGCTATCTGCGAAGAAAGCTCTTCCTTGCTTTGAGAAAAAATTATTGTTGCAGAAAGAAGAATAAATAATAAGATCAGATTTAATTTCATTACAACTCCATAAAATGTTTTTTATTTATTGTTAAGATAATCCCTTTAACTAATTAAACAAGAATTTGGAGAGTGACAATTTATTTTCATAGTTTGCAAACAAAAATCGTTTGATGTTGTGGAAATAAAAACCAATTATAATGAAATTGCTTCAACCTATGATGAAAGATATGAAGTAAATTATCTGACAGCAGTTGAACAATCGCTTTTAAGTATCGCTTCTGAAAATAATGTTTACAAAATTCTTGAAGCTGGCTGCGGAACCGGAAGATGGCTTAAACCGCTTCATAAATTAAATATAAAATTATTCGGACTCGATTACTCAATTCAAATGCTTAAGATTGCCAAAGATGCAAATAATACAGAAGGACTTGTTAATGCAGATGCAAGTAATTTTCCATTCAAGAGTAATTTGTTCGATCTGATTTTTTGTATAAATGCAATTCATCATTTCCCTGACAAGAAAAAATTTTTTTCAGATGCAGCAAGTTGTCTCAATGTAAACGGGTTGCTTTGCATTTACAGTGTTGATCCGCACATTGATAAAAACTGGTATGTATATGATTTTTTTGACGGTGTTTATGAAAAGGACCTGATGAGATTTCCTTCACTCAATGAAACAAAAAACTTTTGCGCAATGTTTGACCTTCAAGTAGAAGAGCAAATTCTTGTTGAAAGAGTTTATAATTCAAGAACAGGTGATGAAGTTTTTTCTGATCCATTTCTTAAGAAAAATATGAACTCACAATTAGCAAATCTGACTGAAGAAGAATACAACATTGGTATTGAAAAGATCAAACAAAAAACTACTTATCAGCCAGACAAAAAATTTATAACTGAAATTAATTTCTATCTTACAAAAGCAAGTAAAGGAATTTAAATGCCGACTATGATTGAGAAGCCAACCATAATTCCTGCAGCGGGAACTAAACCAAAAATAATCGAAGAATATTTCGGAAGAGTTAACTCAAAAACCGAAGCAGTTAGTATCGCAAAGATGACAAGTCCTGCCGGATGGATTGAGCCCGCACAGCAGCCAGAGTTTGATGAATATACTGTTGTACTTAAAGGAATACTTCGTGTTGAAACAAAAGACAAAGTTTATGATGTGAAAGAAGGTTCTGCAATTTTAACAAAAGCTGGTGAATGGATCAGATACAGTACTCCTTTTGAAGGCGGTGCAGAATATATTGCTGTTTGTTTGCCTGCATTTTCGCCGGAGACGGTACACCGTGAACAATAGATTTACTACTTTTTTATCTGAGCAGCATCATATAAAATTATAATTCTACTCTGCGAAAAATAATTGTGAGATATAAAATATATTCTCACTAATTAGAACTATTTGATTGATAAGTTCTAACTAATGAAAATTATTTTTCCGTAAATTCATAAAACAAGTAAAAAATCGCATAATAATTTTTTAATGATAGTGGAATATTATTTGTAACTGTTCAATGTCAATTTATAAGGAAGCGCAACATTGAACTTTGAATTTAAATTCACCGATGAGCAGAATATGCTCCGAGAAACCGTCCGGTATTTCACCAACAACGAAATAAAACCTATCGCATCCAAGATTGATCAGGAAGGAAAAATACCCGAAGATTTAATTCGCAAAATGGCTGAACTTGGATTTCTTGGAATATCATTTCCCGAAGAATACGGCGGTGGTGGATTCGGTGAAGTTGGTTATTGCATTATGCAGGAAGAGATTGCAAGGGGTTGTATGTCAACTGCTACTTTTATTGGTGCACATCAATCTATTGGAACAAATGCAATATTTATCGGCGGTACAGAAGAGCAAAAGAAAAAGTTTATTCCACCTCTTGCTGCAGGAGAAAAAATAGCTGCATTCGGATTAACAGAAGCACAAGCCGGTTCAGATTCATTTCATCTTAAAACTCACGCAGAACCCGATGGTGATGAATGGATAATTAACGGAGAGAAACTTTGGATAACGAACGGAGGAATTGCCGATATAATTTCTCTGTTTGCCCGAACAGAAAAAGGCATTACATTATTTGCCGTTGAAACTGAAAGACCGGGATTCAAGGCTGGTCCTCCGGAAAAGAAAATGGGAATTCGTGGAAGTGTTACAAACGCACTAAGTTTTGAAAATGTCCGTGTGCCAAAAGAAAACCTAATTGGTCAGGAAGGTCGTGGATTTATTTATGCAATGAAAACTCTCGATACCGGAAGATTAGGTTTGGGTGCTGCCTGCCTTGGTGTTTCAAAAGAACTGTTAGAATTATCAACCAGATACGCTAAAGAACGTGTTCAGTTCGATCATCCGATTGCTCAGTTTCAGGCAATACAATTTATGCTTGCTGAAATGGCTGTGATGATTTATAATATGGAAAGCATTGTTTATCGGACAGCGGTAGATTATGATTTGCATAAAGATATTTCACGGCAGTCTGCAATGGTTAAATATTATTGTTCCGAATCGCTTGATAAAATTGTTGATTACGCTGTTCAGATACACGGCGGAATGGGTTATTCGCAGGAGCTTCCAATTGAAAGAATATATCGCGATTCAAGAATAAACAGAATATTCGAGGGCACAAATGAAATTCAAAAAGGAATTATAGCCCGGGATATTATAAAGAAAAGCGGAAGACTTTAAAATTACTAAATGTATAAAAGGGTAAAACTATGCCTGAAAAGAAAGCAAAATCAGTTAAAACAAAACCAAAAAAAACTTACTACTACAGAATATTCTTTGATGATAATGAATCAAAGAATTATATGAAAAGTAAGTTAACTCATAAGCAAGTTGAAAGATATCTTAAATCTTATGAGAAGACCCACGAAAAATTTATTAATAAAGAATTTGTCGATTATCTCAAAAAATATGATCGAACTGCAGAACTTATAGAAATAAGCGACATCTCGTACTGATAACTGCTGTATTCGTCGCTTTAACTTCCCGATGGGCTGTTTGCGCCTCCTTCAGCTCATCGGGATTTTTTTATTAGACGTGTATGATTATCTACATAATAAAGACGAGTATGCAACTCGCCTTTTTTTTGAGATAAATTTTGTTAATGCGCAGACTGAAGTCTGCGTTACGAGTTATGGATGAATTTTCGGAGAGATGAAAATCCCGGGGGGATGAAATGATTATAGAAAAATCAGTCACATAAAAAAATTTAATCCCGGTAGATGGCAGTCACTGAAAAGAAAATTGCTATGACTATGTAAATTCTCATCTTTAAACTCCTATTAATATTTTACTAATTGTTATTTTTATTCTAATTTGATGTGTTTAGTTTCTTTTTCCTAATCTTATGATTGCTTTATGATATATTGCATCCTCTACTTTTTTCCCTACTGCAACTATAATATTTGATTTTGAGTCTGCAGAGTACAATGGAAC